>JBHJOU010000792.1:0-2647 GCA_050329355.1 Rivularia sp. (in: cyanobacteria) | reverse complement strand
CGCCCGTTCACAAATTGGGCTGCAAACACATCAAATTGACCCAGAGCATTTTCAGTGGGACTATCAACAGTAACAACTAAACCACCAGGTGGTATTGGTTCGCTCGAAGTCAGCGTAATTGTTACCTCAGTTCCTTCTTCTTCGATGAGAACTGTAGGACTTGCACTGATGCTAATTGTCATAAATTCTATCCTAAAACAGCGGTAAATAACTTTGAAATCAATGAATGCTTAGAATTTGCAAGCATTGCTTAACGAGACTTAAATAAAACTCCTATGTGTTGATTAATTGGTGCGTATCCTAATAACATACGATTCAAACTAACCGTATTCTTGTTTGGCGAAACATTTTAACGCACACAATAATATCAAGTGTTAACTCTCATGAAGTACATACATAGTTATGAACTTCCTTAGAAAAGATAACAAAATTTCAGTTAAGTCTACGTTAATTCCGAGGTAGATGATTATGGATTAAGTATTAAACTTAACTCTTTTTTTGGAACCCATCCATAGTTAAAGCTTACTTTGTTTCCTCCAACATCTTCCTAGCGATAGAGTTAGTAATTACCCATCAATTTGGAATTTTCTTGACTGAAGTTTATAAGTATATTGAGAATAAATCTCAATATACTTTCGAGCAAGACTACTTTATTGTAATTTTAAAATTTGTCATGCAGTTACTATACTGATGAAGTTTGTATGAAGAGATTTGAGATAATAGTATATTTATTGTTAATTTTTCTTGGAAGAGAGAAAAATATTATTCGGATTTTTAGCAAAATTGTCTTGTAGAGCGGGTATTTATGCACAGGAATAGCCTGAGTACAATCGGTGGTTGGTGCGTGACACCACAAGCCTCATTACTACGTTCAGAATTTCTCCTAGGGTACAGCACCCTACAAGAAAATATGCCTTTTTGCTAAGTCCTAATGCAAAGAAAACCGACTTCTTTCTTTAGCTCGACTTTATAAAATAAATTTAAAGAGCCGGTTGTGTTAAGGCGAATGGCATTCTATCGGAAAAGAGTAGGTGAAAATTTGCCGTAACGCACCAACAACTTTTGGTGCGTTAGATGTATTCAAATTATATGTTTTAGCAGAATATAGTCGTGCATCTAACACACCCTACAAAAATTTTATTTTGTATTTTGTATTTATAAACACGCTTTTAGAGTAATCAAGCATTTTACACCTAATTGTGCAAATTTTGCACTATAAATTATTTATTATAATTATTCTTAGAATTAGGGCTTGCTGTTGGGATTTGAAAAGCCTCTTACCTCTTGCAAGACAGCCTATCACCACTAAAAGACTTTTACAGCAAACCCTAATTATTTGAGTTCAATATCACAATCGGGTAAAAGCTCTTCAACATTGCGTAAACTGGGGAAAAAGTAACCGCCTATACCAACTATTAACATTAAAAAACAGGCAGTTACGTATATGACGGCAATTCCAGCCCCATCACCAGTACCAAAAATTGAACCAAGTATCGGGGCTAAACTACCATTCGGTTGCATTGCTGGTTCAAATACTTTATCAGCCAAGGGACCTGCAATTAAAGGAGCAGTCAAAGAAATGACCACCCCAATGGATTGATCTGCGGCTAACACTCTTCCTTGGAGACTAGCAGGAACTTTCGCATACCAAATCGCATTGCTTGAACTGTAAAACAACGGGGTATGCATGGTTGAAAGAAATATTGAAGACATCCATACCCAGGGGATTTGCGTAAATCCTACTATAGCTCTAAACAACCCAGCACCAATAAAGCCGAGGAGCATACCGTTAACTTTACGTTTAAAACCACCCCAAACACTTAGTAATAATGCTCCAATCACACCTCCTAAACCAGCAGCAGTTGTGACAGTTCCTAAAATTTGGGAATCACCATTCGTCCTTGCCAGAATTAACGGATTATACAATACTTTACCGATATCATTAGGTAAAGCGAATAAAGTAAAGGCGATCGCCATTGCTAGTAAAGGTGGTTTCGCAAAAATATAGCGGAATCCGAAGGTTAATTTTTGCCAAATATTTTCTTGAATAGGATTTTCATTACTTGATTGTTCGGGTGAAGGTTGGGGAATATGGGAAATTAGTAAAGTTATTGAACCAACGGCGAAAGTAGTGATATCGATAGCGATGATTCCACCCAAACCAATTATCGGATAAAGTCCACCAGCCAAAGCCGGTGAAATAATTGCTGAAGCATAATTAACAGCAGCACTCATACTACCAGCGCGGGTATACTGTTCTTTGGGTACGATTAAAGCAATTGAAGCAGAATAAGCTAAAGTTTGGATTTGTCCGAAACCGCCATAAATTGCCACTACACAGTAAAGATGCCAGACTTCTAACCTATCGGTAAAATGTAGCAAACCTACAGTAAGAGTACATAAAAAAGCCACAATATCACCGAGCAGCATTAGCTGTTTGCGATTAAAACGGTCTACAATGATTCCCGAAAATGGAGTTATCAACAAGCGCGGTAATTGAACAAAAAAACTGACCAAAGTTAAAGCAGTAGCCGAACCTGTAACTTGCCAAACCCAGATTGTCAGTGCAAATACGGTCATATAGCTGCCGATGGTGGATACTATTTGACCAAACCAGATGATGATGAAGGTACGCATTTGAAAGGGG
>JBHJOU010000358.1:0-4372 GCA_050329355.1 Rivularia sp. (in: cyanobacteria) | reverse complement strand
ATTCTCCCCCAAACCCCCGATTGAGGGACGGTTGCGTCCCCCAAACCCCCTCCAAAAAAGTCGATCTGTTTTGTTTGCGGTAATTAATTTATATTCTTAACTGAACTGTATTGAATTATATGTAATTGTATTAATTTGAACTTGTTATTAGATAATATTAATCAGTTTGAAATATAAAAAAGCAGTTGTGAGAGTAAAAACGTTAGTAAAAACAATCTATGGACTTAATTTTCCTTTGTAAACAATTCAATCTATTTAGAACCAAATTTCTACCAATAACGACAAATTAAAAAGCCTTTGTAAATCATTATCATTCAAATTGTCAAAATGAAATTCAGCGAAATAGTTCAAAAACTGGGTGAAAATGCCACCTTATCTAGTCTAGCTAGCTTGCCAAACCTCGATCCAGAAATTACTACATTGGCAGCCGTTGACGAAGCGACAACAGGCAGTATTAGCTATATAGAAGGACAAAAATTTGCCCATTTGCTAGATAAAACAACTGCCAATGCGTTGATTTTACCTAACGAAGAATCCCTGCTTGTTAAAGCACAAGAAAAGCAAATAGCTTGGATAGCAGCCAAAGAACCACGACTTTTATTTGCTCAAACAATCAACTTATTTTATCAACCTTGGCATCCCGCTCCATCCATTCATCCTACTGCCGTAATTCACGAATCGGCAAAAATTGGCAGCGAAGTTTATATTGGAGCCTATGTAGTAATTGAACAAGGTGTAGAAATTGGCAACAACGTTTGTATCCATCCTCATGTGGTGATTTATCCAGATGTGACAATTGGCGATCGCACTGTTTTACACGCTAACTGTAGCATCCACGAACGTTCTCGCATTGGTAAAGATTGCGTCATCCACAGTGGAACAGTTATTGGTGCTGAAGGTTTCGGTTTTGTTCCTACCAAAGAAGGCTGGTTCAAAATGCAGCAATCCGGGTGTACCGTAATAGAAGATAAAGTAGAAATTGGTTGTAATAGTGCAGTTGACCGTCCCGCAGTCGGAGAAACACGTATCGGTCACAATACAGTTATTGATAATTTAGTACAAATCGGACACGGTACTCAAGTGGGTTTTGGCTGCGCCTTGGCAGGGCAATCCGCAACAGCTGGAGGAGTTAAAATAGGTAATCGCGTAATTTTAGCAGGACAATCAGGAATTGCCAATCAAGTCAAAATCGGTGATGGTGCCATTGTATCCGCAAAGTCGGGAGTTCATAGTAATGTCCCACCAGGAGAAATTGTTTCGGGAAATCCAGCCATACCCTACAAAATATATTTGAAATCCTCCGCAATTATGCAAAAATTACCGGAAATCTATCAATACATCAGACAATTGCAGCGGAAATTTCAATAATTTGTTGTTTTGATTTGTTGATATTTTGAAATTAATCGATACTAAAACCGAACATGAAGTTGAGAAGTCGGGTTTTTAGGAGGATTGTCTAATAAACAAATATTTAACCTAAAAACCTGACTTCTACTCACGTTAATGCACTGAACTGATAATTTGTATATAATCTTTATATTTTATTAATCAGAATTTAGCGTCAAGAATACCGGATTTGTAAAATCAAGCGATTACCATTTCTTGGTATTTTTAATTTATGGATGCAAGATGGGTCTTGGAAAAAGCCAAATCCAGCATTACCTGTAATTGTAAGTTGCTCCGAGCGGTCATAAAAACGCCACACATCTGTTTCTTTTTGAATATTTGACCTCAAAAGCATTTGTAAAGGTTTACGGTTATGGGACTTTTCTATCATGATATGAGGACCAGTATTTTCATCTACATCGGTAATAAAAAAACTAGCGGTGACAAAATTTAATCCGGCAACATCGTAATGAAAATTAGTCGGTGGGTATAGTTTTTGAATTTCAACTTCATCTAAATCGGAAGTAAAACTCCAGGTTAAATGACGGGTTATTAAGGTTGGATAATAGCCAAGATATTTTCGAGCAATTTCGATTAGCGTTGCGTCACAGACTATTTTATTTAAAGTTAGACATTCATCAAGATTACCAACAAGACCGCGCATTACTTTTCTATTTTTACCATTTAAATGTCCATTTTTGATTTCATCAGCAAAGAATAAATCATCATGTTTGGGTTCGGTACACAGATTCAAACGAGCAAATGAGATTATTTGTTGTACAGCATTTTGATTCAACTGTAATCCTAAATGTACTCCTGTTTTCTGAATATTTTCTACGCATTTACTAATTTGAACGGGAGAAATTTCTGAACCAGTGGAAATGTTTAATCTCTGTTGGTAAAATTCGGGTTTAAGACGCTGTAGCTGCCCTTGAAAAAGACTGTATCCACGCCGAATCGTTTTGAATCTTCCTAAAAATTGCCAGCGATTGCTGCTACCGATTCTTTTAGCAAAATCACTACTTTTATCAAGTTTATTTTTTTGCCGTTTTAACTGAATCAACGTACCAGTCATAAATTATCTCTTCTCAAAAGAAGTGTGTTTGAGACTGCATAAATAATGCAGTCATTCAGCGACCATGGTTAGAAGTTATTAGTATAAATTCTGAACTTAGAATAGAGGCTGAGTAATTTCTACAGTGACACACTATTTTTAATTCTGACAATTGTTGAATATGCTGATAACTTTTGTAAGTATTTCATGAAAACTAAATATGTTTAATTATATATTTCATGTTCTTGTTGAATTAATAAATTTATGTTGTTCAAAAATTTATTTTTTAATCAAATTTTTATTCATTTACAGATGATTGTTCTGGCTTGGGGGAAAAATCCCCCAACTAACTAAAACACTTTTTCCAGAATCAGTTAAAATCCTAATTTTTCTAATAATGGTTTAGTAGAAACAATATGTCTTTGTAAACCAAGTTCTTGGGGACTAACACCGAGAGCTAAAGCGATTAATTGCGGTAAATGTAGCACTGGTAAACCCAACTTATGTCCGATGACTTTTTCAACTTCTGGTTGACGGGAATCTAAATTGAGGTGACACAAAGGACAAGGAGTAACCATACAATCAGCACCGGCTTCTATGGCTTCTTGGATATGTTTACCCGCCATTTGGAAAGATTGGGTGGTAGCATAGCTAGAAAGCGGCCAGCCGCAACATTGAGTACGACCTCGGTAATGAATCGGAGTTGCTCCCACCATGCGGAAAACATTTTCCATCGCTTCTGGTTTAAAAGGATCATCTTCAGGCATATTTTGAGCGCGTAGTAAATAGCAACCATAAAAAGCCGCACATTTGAGATTAGTTAATTTTTTTGTCACCCGTTTTTCGATTTCTTCTAAACCATAATCCTTGACTAAAGCATAAAGAATATGCTTGACTTCGGTAGTTCCGCGATAAGGCGAACAGCTTTCTTTTTGCAACAAACTGTTAACTTTATTTAAGTAAGCCGGATTATTTTGTTCGCAAGCTTTGAGACGTTCATCTACATGACCGATAACACCTTGGCAAGTACTGCAATGAGTTAATAGAGGTAGATTCAACTCTTCCGCTAAAGAAATATTACGGGCATTGACTGTATCTTCTAATAATTGGGAATCTTCCTTGAAAGTACCAGAGCCGCAGCAAGCTGCTTTTTTGAGTTCAATCAGTTCAATATCTAAAGCTTTGGAAAGAGCGACAGTAGAAGAATGTAGCTCTCGGCAGGCACCTTGAGCAACACAACCTGGAAAATAAGCGTATTTAAGCATTTGGAATAGAATACAATTTGATTAATTGGAAAAGGGAAAGTTGAGGTCTTGGAAGTCTTGGGGGAAGATGTTCTTCGTCAAACTTTCCAACACCAGAGGCACTTCTAAGTATGGAGTACAAAGTTAACCGTACTCCATATGGGCGCTTGTATTATCAAGTTCTTTATCCTTTATAGTTGATGCTTGCTCGTCCATTACTGTTTTATCCGAAGTCGAAGTGCGTGGGCTGGTGGTATGAACGGTGTAAAGCAACATCAATGGAAAATTCAGGAAGAAACTTAGTAACAATTGCTGTCCCCCAAACATATATATCGTGTATACGAACGCGCTTTCCGATAAGATGTATATGCTCAAAAAGGTGATATCCATAAAGAGCAGAATATAGCAACCCTTAGAGGTATTAAGATCTATGAGTCAAGCGTCCATTTTTGAAAAAGTCAAGAAAATTGTTGCCGAACAGTTAGGAGTTGAGGATGAGAAAATCACCCCAAATGCTAATTTTGCCAATGACTTAGGAGCAGATTCTTTGGACACGGTGGAATTAGTAATGGCTTTAGAAGAGGAATTTGATATTGAAATTCCCGACGAAGCTGCCGAAAAAATTACTACAGTTCAAGAGGCAGTTGACTACATTAACAATAAAGTCGCCGCATCCGCCTAGCACAAG
>JBHJOU010000393.1:0-4113 GCA_050329355.1 Rivularia sp. (in: cyanobacteria) | reverse complement strand
ATTCTCCCCCAAACCCCCGATTGAGGGACGGTTGCGTCCCCCAAACCCCCTCCAAAAAAGTCGATCTGTTTTGTTTGCGGTAATTAATTTATATTCTTAACTGAACTGTATTGAATTATGCGGTTCTGTTCAAGATATCAGTAGATGGGGTTCGGGGGAGAAATGTCAACTGTCAACTGTCAACTAACTTCTGAATTTTCTCTGGAGTTAATTGTTGAACGTTACTTATAACTATTTTTGCTCCGGCTTTTTTTAGCGACTCGGTGTAATCATCTCGCTTTTGCGCTGTTTGCTGTACATGAGGGGGTAATACTCCTACAGCAATCCAAGTACGGTTTGGCTGAATATTTTGCGCTTTCTCTACTGTGTACATATCAGCTACCGTATCTCCAACGTAAATTATTGGTGATGAATTATTAATATTAATAATATTAGTGTTATTAGTACCATATTGAAGTAATTCTAATGTCGAAAATAGTCCTGTGGGGTCTGGTTTACCTGGTGCATCTTCCATTGCAATTAATACGGGAGATTGTAAACCCAGGCGTTGTTGCAAAACATAGGTTGCTGAAGCACGAGTAGCACCGCTAAAAAATCCCCAACGAATCCCAGCTTCGGTAAGTTGGTTTAAGTAACTAGGTTGTAATAATAATGGTTCGTCACGAATATATCCTGTCAAATTCTTAAAATCATCACCCCGGTAACGCGATTGAAAAAAAGCAACAATCGAGTTGTAATCCAGATTTACTTGCTCGCGAGATTTTCCTTGAGTTTCAAAGTAACGATAAATTAACTCTTGCGAACCTTCCCAATCATTATTCCATACACCTTCAGATTTAAGACGGTCAATATCATCTGCTGTCGGACGATAAGCTTGTGCGGTAAAATGCTCTACAGTATCTGCTAACGCTCGTCGATAGGAACCCGACACATCACGCACTACACCATCAATATCAAACACAACAATAGCAGGAATGGAAGTTTGTTGATTCACGGTTATCAGTTATCAGTTAACAATAATCTGCGACCACTTACCAGTTAAACAATAAGCAATATTTCTAATTCTTAACTCTTAACTCCTAACTCCTAACTCCTAACTCAATAGATTTCCCAAAGGTAATTGCTCAGGTGGTGAGGTAATAAGTTAAAATAGGCGATTGCTGATGTTATTCATGGTTACTTAAATATATGGAAAATCCAACTCCAACTCCAACTCAAACCCAAGAGGAGACATCCAAGTTTATCTTGAAGATTCTGTGGTTAGATGATAACGTCGCTCTAGCAGTCGATCAAGTGGTAGGTAAAGGTTTTAGCCCTTTGACAAAGTACTTTTTTTGGCCTCGGACTGATGCGTGGGAGGAGCTAAAAAATGAGTTAGAATCGAAACACTGGATTGCTGAAGTAGAGCGAGTCGAGGTACTCAATAAAGCAACAGAAGTGATTAATTATTGGCAAGAAGAAGGCAGAAAACGACCGATGTCAGAAGCTCAAGGGAAATTTCCTGAAGTTATCTTTACAGGTAGTAATTAAGTCTCTAAGTTTGGGGGATATATCTGTCCCTCAATTCGAGTTTCTACAAGCTATGAAACACTAATCCGTTAATATAACCATAGCCTTCACTACCGTAATTTTAACTATTCTCTAATCTCTTACTCGTAAAAATTAAAACTCCCCCAAGCAGATGCAAAGGAGCAGTTCTTAAGGTAAATATCAATATATAGCGGTTTTCACTTGGGTGGAATACAAATTTTACCTCACCCCGCCCTCTGGGCACCCCTCTCCTTGTTAAGGAGAGGGGAAGGGGGTGAGGTTTTAGTGTATTAGACTCAACTAAAATTTGCTAAAATCTAGATATTTACACCATACCACCAGCAGCTTGAAAACGAGCGCGGGCGCGTTTGTAGGTTTGAGTAGCCTGGATTTGGGCTTGTCTGTCCCCTTGTGGAACTTGGTTCAGACGAGTTTGGGCTTCGTTAAAAGCACTACGGGCTTGCTCAAGGTCAATTGCATCACCTTTCTCGGCACCGTTAACTAAAATTGTCACTTCATCTTCTTCCACTTCTGCAAAGCCACCTAAAAGCGCGATCGCGACCCAATCTTGATTTTTGTCGGGACGTACTCGCATTACGCCTGTATCTAAAGCACTCAGTAGTGGCGCGTGTCCGCTGAGGATACCAAGTTGTCCGGTGGTGCTGGGTAAAACGACTTCTTCAGCCGTTGAATCCCAAACTGTTTTATCTGGGGAGATTACACGAACGGTTAATGTCATTTCAATTTTGGATTTTGGATTTGAGATTTTGGATTTTGTTCTTGTGAAAACAGACAAAATCATTGTTGTTGGTTGATAGCTGATGGTTGTTGGTTGAGGGTTGAGGGTTGATGGTTGATAATTGATAGTTGAGAACTAACCACAAACCACTAACTACCAACAACTAACCACTATCCACTAACCACTAACTACCAACAACTAACTATTATTTAGCCTTTCATTTTTTCTGCTTTTGTTCTGGCTTCGTCGATGCTACCAACCATATAGAAAGCTTGTTCTGGCAATTCATCTAGTTCACCAGAAAGTATCATGTTAAAGCCTTTAATGGTGTCTTCAAGCTTAACGTATTTGCCAGGTGCGCCGGTGAATACTTCTGCAACGAAGAATGGCTGAGATAAGAAACGCTCTACTTTACGAGCGCGAGCAACTGTGAGACGGTCATCTTCGGATAATTCATCCAAGCCAAGAATGGCGATGATGTCCTGAAGTTCTTTGTAACGTTGCAGTGTCGATTGTACCGCACGAGCTGTTTGATAATGTTCTTCACCAACGATATTGGGTTGTAACATTGTAGAAGTAGAACCTAATGGGTCTACAGCAGGATAAATGCCTTTTGCAGCCAAACCACGAGATAATACTGTGGTTCCATCCAAGTGAGCAAAGGTAGTTGCTGGTGCAGGATCGGTTAAGTCATCCGCAGGTACATATACTGCTTGAATAGAGGTAATGGAACCTTCGTTGGTGGAAGTAATTCGTTCTTGCAACGCACCTACGTCAGTACCTAATGTCGGCTGATATCCCACAGCAGAAGGCATTCTTCCTAAAAGTGCCGATACTTCGGAACCTGCTTGTACAAAGCGGAAAATATTATCAATAAATAACAATACGTCCTGCTTGTTAACATCGCGGAAATATTCTGCCATTGTCAGCGCAGACAAACCAACCCGCATTCTGGCTCCGGGTGGTTCGTTCATTTGACCGTACACGAGGGCAATTTTTGATTCATTCAAGTTATCGGGGTTGATAACCTTGGATTCAATCATTTCATTGTAGAGGTCATTACCTTCGCGGGTACGTTCTCCGACTCCACCAAATACCGATACACCACCGTGTTCGGTGGCGATGTTGTTGATCAACTCCATCATAATCACGGTTTTACCTACACCTGCACCGCCGAACAGACCGATTTTGCCACCGCGTCGGTAGGGAGTTAGCAAGTCAACAACCTTGATTCCGGTTTCAAACACGGAAGGTTTAGTTTCTAGTTCGGTAAGTTTGGGAGCATCGCGGTGAATCGGAGAACGTTCATCAGTATCTACGGGACCTCTGTTATCTACAGTTTCACCGAGGACGTTGAAAATTCTACCCAATGTAGCTTTTCCTACAGGTACACTGATGGGAGCGCCAGTATCTATTGCTTCCATTCCTCGTACCAAACCATCGGTAGAAGTCATGGAAACAGCCCGCACCTGATTGTCGCCCAGCAACTGCTGCACTTCGCAAGTAAGAGATATTTCTTGTCCTGCTTCGTTAGTGCCTTTAATATTCAAAGCGTTGTAGATTGCCGGCATTTTTCCGTTAGGAAATTTTACGTCTACAACTGGACCGATAATTTGAGTAATGTAACCAGTTTTTGTTTTTTCTGCGGTGGAAACCATGCTGAGCCTAAATTACGAAGCTATATTTTTACTCTTTACAGACGTAGAGACTTTAAGATTAACTCATGTCATCTTCAAGATTAGCACCGAACGACACGATTAAGTTATCAGTTATCAGTTATCAGTTATCAGTTATCAGTTATCAGTTATCAGTTATCAGTTATCAGTTATCAGTTATCAGTTCCT
>JBHJOU010000540.1:0-4089 GCA_050329355.1 Rivularia sp. (in: cyanobacteria) | reverse complement strand
TACAAAAATCACTAGCAACCCGGTTACTGGATGTTTACAGGTATTTAGCACATCAGATTCTTGGTCATTTGACTTCAAAGAAGGTAAATTAATTTATGCTTCTCGTGCGGATAAAATGTTTAATTTGCTTTATGCAAAATTACAGCAGTACAGTCAGCAAATTCCCGCACTTGCTCAAAAAAAAGTATATCAACAGTTACGAGTAATCTTTCAAAAAAGTATTGATAATCAAGCAATACTTAATCCGGATTATTTAGCTATTTGCTGGTTAGTAGATCAAAAGCTGATTACTGCTACCCAAGCTAAATTAATTATTAAAGAGTTGGCTTTTGAAGTTCTAAGTTCATTTCTGACTGTTAAAGAAGGAAGCTACGAATTCACGACAGAAACTTTTATGGGAAATATGCCTAACTTTTGTAATCTTGATGTAAATTTATTCATCGAAAAGTGTCAGCAAAAGTTACAAAATCAAGAGAATAAAAACCAACAAGTTATTTTAAATCGGACTTCAAATCAAATACCAATTCAACAACCATTACCAAAACCAGGTAGCGCTCAGATAAATAGTCAAGCAACTAATCAAACCACAAATCATTCCTACAAAAGTCGTCAGCATCTTCATCAGCAGAATTATCGTAACAAGGTTTACACTATAGTTTGCATTGATGATAGCCCTACAGTATTAAACGCTATCCAATGTTTTTTGGATGAACAATTTTTCAACGTCATCGGTTTTAGCGAACCTTTAAAAGCTTTGATGCAAATTTTGAGTACTAATCCAGATTTAATTTTACTAGATATAGAAATGCCTAATTTGGATGGTTATGAATTATGTTCGCTATTGCGTAAACACACATATTTTAAAGATGTACCTGTAATTATGGTGACAGGAAGAAAAGGTTTGATTGATAGAGCTAAAGCCAAAATGTTTAGAGCTAGTGGTTATTTGACTAAACCTTTTACTCAAGGAGAATTGTTGAAGATAATTTTTCAACATTTGGTATAACATCAGTTATCAATATTAATTGACAAAATTGGAAATTAGATTTTATTAAATATGAATGCATCTGATATCAAGTTATCTGTAACCAAATCACAAGTAAATTTGGGAGATGGTTATCTTCAATTAAAGTTAAATGCAAGTACTATTGCAGTTTTCTTGGTAAAATTTACTCAAGAAGTAGTTGTATTACCCCATGAGTTAATAACTCCTATCCCCAATATATCTAAGTTTATTTTGGGATTGATAAATTGGCACAATCGAGTTATTTGGGTTGTGGATTTACCAAAAATATTCGGATTAGAGTCACAAAATTCTCGGCTAAGACAGTACAATATTATTGTAATTCGTCACGAAACGGAAACTATCGGTTTAATGGTTCCATTCGTCAAAGGTACCATAAGATTTAATTCTGATAATATTCAATCTGCTTCTGAACGAGTTTCACCTGATATAATTCCTTATTTAGAAGGATGTATTTGGCGCGGAGACGAGTTAAATTTAGTCTTGAATATACAGGCTATTTTAAAGTTATTCTAAAATCTACTTTACTTTACGAAAAGTAAATATAAAAAGTTCACAAGTCACAGATTGTACTAAGTATTAATTTGAATTAGTTTATCAAAAATTACAACTTAAGAGACAATTTAGCTCAGTTTGAAATATTTGAGAATAGCTGATGAAACCGAATCCCAATCAAAGAATAAACTTCCCTAAATACATCGATAATCAACCCAGAAAATCACAAAATTTCTTTGTCAAACAATTGACACAATTGAGAAAAATTAGTTTAAGCGGTAAAGCTGTAATGCTATCCCTTGCTATTTGCAGTTTACCGACAGCAGGAATTACAGTATTCTCTTATCATTTGGGGCATCAAATCATTACCGCAGAAGTTAGTAATGATAAAGATGTCAATTTGGTTAAAGAGTTAGAAGGAACTCAGAAACAGTTATTATTAATGTTAACAATCGGGACTCTAGCAGCTGCATTACTTGCGGGGATTTGTGCTGCAACTCTTGCTCGTCGTTTGATTTTGCCGATTTATGCTGCAAATATAGCAGTAAAAAAGATGGCTAACGGTAATCTGAATAGCCGCATTCCCATCAAAGGTAAAGATGAATTTGCAGTTTTAAGTAACAACATTAATTTGATTATAGAACAGTTACAAGAATTACTTTTTCAACAAAGAGTTGAAAATGAACAATCTCAATTACTTTCAAATGCAATTATTTCAATTAGTCAATCTGTTAATCAAGAATATTTATTTAAGAAAATTGTTGCAGAAGTCAGACAAATCTTAGGAGCGCATCGAGTAGTTATTTATCATTGTAATGATAACGGTGAAGGAAAGGTTATTGCAGAAGAACTTGCTCCAGGTTTACCAATAACTTTTGGAGACGCTATAGAAGATATTTCTCTTACCAAAGAACTTAGAGATTTTTATAAAAAATCTGAAGTTTTAGCTATTAATAATATTGATGAAGCCGGATTGAGTCCCGAATATTTAGAGTTAATGAAACGCTTGAAAATCAAAGCAATTTTATTAACTCCCATTTTTAAAAATCATCAAATATTCGGCTTTTTGATAGCGCATCATTGTTGGAAACCTCATCTTTGGCAAGCATTTGAAATTAATTTGTTAAAGCAATTAGCAACTCAGATTGGTTCGACTTTAGAACAGATAAGTTCTTTAGAAAAAAGTCAAATAATTCAACAGCTTGCAGTTAATTTATCTGGGTTGATCAATTATCAAGATATTTGTAATGTAGCAGTTGAAAATATCCGTAAATTCTTAAAAGTAGAAAGGACACTGATTTACAAATTAGAATCATCCCCAACAGGAAGTTTTATCGCTGAATCGCAAGTTGTAAGTTTAACTTCTGCTTTGGGTAAAAATTTTGATTTTCCTGTATTAAACAATCATCTTTTTACAAATCAGCTAGATGGTGTGATTGCTATTGATGATATTTATCAAGCAGGATTAGAAAATTCTGTCATCAAACAACTAGAAACATTAGACATTAAATCAATTTTACTTGTACCGATTTTTCCAAATGACAAATTATTCGGTTATTTAATCGCTTGTCAATCTTCTCAATTTCATATTTGGGAACAATCATCCATACAATTATTTGAAGAAAGTGCTGTAATTGTGGGAGAGATTTTACAACGAGCCAATGGTATTTTTACAACCGAACAATTATCCGAATCGCAATTTCAACAGCAACTCTTGTTAAGAAGAGATATTAAAAAGCAAGATGCGGAAATTAACCGCACTTTAGAAGCGGTAAAAGAGATGAGATATTCAATTAAAGCTGTAGCAAAAGGTGCTAGGAAAGCCGCATCAATTACTGGTAAAGCTTTTCATACTGCCAATGCTGGTGTTACAGCCATAGATTTAACCGTAGAAAATATTCATGACCTGCGTGAAACCATAGGCGATACTGCGAAAAAAGTCAAATTACTCGGAGAATCTTCACAAAAAATTTCTCATGTAATTTCATCAATTAATCAGATAGCGATGCAAACCAACTTACTCGCCATCAACGCTGGAATTGAAGCTACACGAGCAGGAGAGCAAGGACAAGGGTTTGCTGTCATAGCCGAAGAAATCGCCGTTTTAGCCAGTCGTAGCGGTGACGCAACCGCAGAGATTGAAGAAGTTGTTGCAAATATCCAGCGAGAAACCAGCGAAGTCGTGAAAGCGATGGAACTAGGAATCGCTCAGGTAGTTGAAGAAACTCGTTTAATTCAAGATACCAAGCAAAATTTAAACGAAATTCTTGATGTCAGCAATCAAATTGATGGATTAGTTGAATCAATTTCCGCTGCTACAGTTATTCAAGTAAAAACTTCTAAACAAGTCACTAATTTGATTAAAGAACTTAGTTGATGGTTGTTAGTTGATGGTTGATGGTTGTTAGTTGATATTTATTTCTCCTCATCACGCCCGTAAATTTTATGGTTTGTTAGCTCCGCGTGTCCGATAGGACATAGCCCCCGGATTTATCCGTGGATGTCCGGATTGTAGGCAATGTTGAAGCACCATTATTTTATTTATGGGGAACCCTAATTACGAATTACGA
>JBHJOU010000150.1:0-2217 GCA_050329355.1 Rivularia sp. (in: cyanobacteria) | reverse complement strand
TCCAGAATTATTATTCTACCCCTAAGTTGTTTTAACGAAAAGGGTTTTTCAGTATTCAACCAAGAGTAATTTTGCGGTAATTCTGGAGCGCGAATACGAAACATTAATCAGTTATCAGTTATCAGTTATCAGTTATCAGTTATCAGTTATCAGTTATCAGTTATCAGTAAATAATAATCTATTGATATACAAAAAAATTAAATATTTTTAGTTTATATTGAAAATTTTCTGATTGTTTGTTCGTAATTGCGCTTCAATCAAGATAACGCAATTACAAATCTCAGCTAAATTGAGAACATTTATTCTTCAATTAATTCTCTACTCGGTTGCTCAGTTACTGGTAAATCTTGAGGTATTTCAACTTCTTCGGGAGAAACTTCGGGAACTGTACGTCGAGGAAGGTTGAAATATTCTTTGAATTTTTTAGTTGTGGACTGTTTTGCTTCTGGAGTTACTTCTATTTGTGGTTCGTTTTTCAACGGTTGAATAATTTCAGGTAATGTCGGTGGTAATTCTGGAGTCGGTTCTATTTTTGGTTGTCCGTCACGATTCAAATATTTATCAAATCTTGTATTTGCCGGTATTTCTTTTGTTTGAGATTCGGATGTAATTTCTGGTGTTGGAGTTTCAATTACTTCTGGAATTGTTTCTTCTAAACTAGTTTCCGGTTGCGGTGTTTCGATTAATTCTGGAATCGTTGTTTTATCTTCTTTTTCGCGCTTAAATCTATCAAAAAATCCTCTCGGTTGTTCTAATTTTTCTTCTAAATTAGTTTCCGGTTGTGGTGTTTCAATTACTTCTGGAGTTGTCTCTTCTAAATTAGTTTCCGGTTGTGGTGTTTCAATTACTTCTGGAGTTGTCTCTTGTAAATTAGTTTCCGGTTGTGGTGTTTCAATTACTTCTGGAGTTGGTATTGTTTCCGCTTCACCACGTTTAAATCGCTTGAAAAATCCACCTTCTGATTCTTCTAATTCTTTTACTTGCTTTTCACTCGGTATTTCAACAGCATAATCGGCATCTACAATTCCACGTAAATCTTCAGATGCAAGTTCTCCTCGAAGAATTTTCGCCAGAGTATCTTTACCTTTAGATTCGTAATTAATTACTCTAACTGTACTATTAAAAACGTTTTTAACTGGATTACCTTGATTATCGAGAAATTCTAATTTTACCCAGTTTTTACCTGTATTAAAACCTTTAAGATATAACGATTGCCACCTATCAATAATAAAACTCTCACCATTAATTGTGCAGCGAATTCGCCAATCTGCGATCGCGCTGTCTGGATTATCTTTAGCTAAAAGATGTAAAGGGGCGTTAGTCAGGTAAAAATCAAGTAAAATCGGCTCTGCACCATAACTACCTTGGGGATGATTGTAAGTTAATATTGGCAGATTGCTATCTGGATTGTTATCATCGCTTTTAGTGAATACATGAAATTTAGTTTGAGCATAGGCACCTTCATTTTTAAAGCTTTCATGCCAAGGACGAGAAGCAAATACACGCAGAGTATGAGTACCCGGTGATAAATCTACTAACTCTAACGGTTGACTTAAATCATAAACTTCTAATTCTGGTTGATTATCTAAAATTACCTTTAGATGTGAACCAAGTCCATATTTTACGTTTTTAAATATTGGTAAATCTTTAACTTGTAAGCTAACTTGCAATTTATCTTCTTGTAATACTTGTTCTGGTTGAGGATTAAGTATTGTTACCTGGGGCTGATATACTTCTAAGGCTTGACGCAATTCTTGAATAACTTCGGGAGGAGCAACTTCAGAAATTTTTATGGAAAGTTGAGCGTCCTTTTGTTCTATTGGTTCAGATAATTTAATTGATACATCTTGACTAGCCGCTTTACCTCCGCAAGCAGTTAAACTTAATACCAACATCAATATTATCAAGGTCTTAAACAGCGCGTACCTGTTCCGAATCAGCTTTGTTAAAGCCTTAGTCAGCAATGAATTCATTTTTTTCTACCTGGTAGATTACTGTTGCTTCTATATTTATATCAATACTATAAAAAATACTTACAATCATACCTAGGACATTAATCATAGGCATAGAACTATTATTCAGTTAAATCAGGAATAACCGCAATTGTCACAATATCCTGGGAAGGTGCCGTACTCTGACTTTCATATGATTGCCTTGAATCAGTCAGTGTACAAGCAACGGCAATAAAGGGGGAAGAAAATCTACACCCCTTTTTGC
>JBHJOU010000952.1:0-7476 GCA_050329355.1 Rivularia sp. (in: cyanobacteria) | reverse complement strand
CTTTAACTCGTCAATTATGTAATGAGTCAAAAAAACTTTATCAAACATTATCTCAAGAATTAAATACTGATATTCAATTTCGCGAATTAGATTTATTATTAACAGTTTCTAGAGATAGTAATCCAGAGGAAATTGCTGCATCTTACCAAGATTTTGGAATACCTCCGCAATTACTCAATATTAATCAAGCTTGTGAATTGGAACCTTTATTAAATAAACAAGCAATATCTGGCGCTTTAACCGTGAAACACGGACATATTCATCCAGAAAAAACAACACAAGCTTATATCAAAGCATTTTTGCTGGCTGGGGGTAAAATGCAAATTAGTCAAGTTTTAGAAATAGAGCAAAATAATTTATCAGTTAAAACAAATACCGATACCTTTCATTGTAAAAATATTGTAGTTTGTGCGGGTGGATTTAGCAGACAGTTGCTTCAAACATCTGGTATTCCCATCCAACTGTATTTTACCCATGCGGAAATAATCGAAACTGCACCCGTAGATTTGCATTTACATACATTAATTATGCCAGCAAATCTTCAACGTTTTCAACTAGAAGCTGACTCTACTAAAGATGATAAATTATGGCATGAAAGTAATCATCAACTTGGTTGGATTTTAGACGTAGGTGCAGTTCAATTTCAAGATGGTAGTTTACGGTTAGGACAAATTAGCTATATTAATCCAAACCCTCATGCTGATGTAGATTCTACAAAAAGTGAAGCAGTATTACGAAAAAATATCGGTAACTTATTACCTAGATTAGAAAATATATCGGGTATTTGGAATCATTGTTTAGTTACTTTTAGTAAAGATAACTTACCTTTGATTGGTGCTGTTACCCAAAATAATCCTCATCATCATCATATTCATATTTTTTCTGGCTTCAGCAATCCTTTAGTAATTATTCCACCATTAGCGCGACGTTTTGCGAATTATTTGGCTGGCAATGAAGATGATATTATTTGTCAATTTTCTCCCCAACGTTTTAACAGTTAAATTCCTAATACTTCTCGTGACTTTTCTAAAATTGCTTTGGGACGAAAAGGTTTAGTCATATACAAATCAGCACCAACTTCTAAGCCTTTCTCTTTATCATTCTCTTGTCCTTTGGCTGTCAAAATAATAATATAAATATCTGGGATTTGTAATTCTTTTTTTACAATTCTACATACATCTAAACCGTTCATTTTCGGCATCATCATATCTAGAAAAACTAAATCAGGTTTCTGATTTTGGATGATTGCTAAAGCTTCTTGTCCATTTTCTGCAATAAGTAATTCAACACCTTCATCTTCTAATTTTTCTAAGACTTGTTCCATTAAGATGCGAATATTTGCTTCGTCATCGACAATTAAAATTTTCTTTTCCATAAATACCTGTTATTTTGATTTATTTAAACTATGATATTGAGTCCGAATGATTACTCCTTTCCCAGCAGAAGATTACTAATTTAAAAAACCGCAGAGTACGCAGAGTACACAAAGAAAAGAGGTGAAAAGAGATAAACCGCACCCGATGAGTGAAAGGTAATCTTAAAGTGCTTCAGGGGAGTAGCTCTTATGCTCTATATAATTATTTAACCGTAAATGATATGATTAGAAAATCTAAAATTATGATTTATCAGTATCACCTAATAAAATAAAAAATAAATTTTCTAAACCTTTTTCAAAGCGTAATGTTTTAACTAAATCGTGTTCTTGGGATAAAACGGAATCAACAATAATCATATCAGGTTTAAGAGATAAAGCCTTTTCTATACATTCTTCACCATTAGATGCCTCTACAACATTGTAACCTTGGGTTTTGAGAATTTGAGATAAAGTTAATAAAGTTGAAGCAGTTGTGTCTACTACTAAAACTTTTTTAGCTGATGTACCTTGAGATAGTAATAAGCCAATTTCTTTCATTAATTTATTGTTATCAATCGGTTTCGTCATATATCTGTCAATACCCAATCGATATCCTCTTTCTTTATCTTCAAATATAGATAACATAATGATGGGAATATCCATTTTAGTTGGGTCATTTTTGATAATTGCAGCGGTATCAAAGCCATTAATTTGAGGCATCATGACATCAAGTATAATCAAATCTGGTTTATCAGCTTTAATTTGATAAATCGCATCTAAACCATCTGTAGCTTCTCTGACTGCATAACCTTGATTTTGTAAAGATTGTCTGAGTAATTCACGGATATTCGCATCGTCATCAACTACTAAAATAGTTTTTTGACGGTCGGGACTAGAACTATTATTATTAGAATGTTCCTGTAACTGTTGGACAATAGTATTTAAATTGACAATCTGTTCAAACTTGTTAATTACATTAATTTGAATTGGGATAGAAAATGCAAAAGTACTGCCTTTACCTAATTCACTTTCTACCCAAATATTCCCACCATGATGTTCAATAATTTGTTTGCAAATTGGTAATCCTAAACCTGTACCTTGGGGTTTGTCGGTGAGGGTTTCTCCTACTTGTTTGAATTTATCAAATACTTTTACTTGGTCTTCTAATGCTATACCATTACCCGTATCAATTATACTGACAACAATATTGCTATTAATGAGTTTAGCACTACAGGTAATAGAACCTTCATGAGTAAATTTAATAGCATTTGATATCAGATTAATTAAAACTTGTATCAGACGGTTTTCATCTCCGATAATTTGCGGTAATTCTGGTTCTATATCTGTAATTAACTCTAAATCTTTGCTTGTAAATAAAGCGGATATAGCAGCTAAGGAGCGCTCAATTAATTTTTCAATACTTATTGCTTGTTGCTTCCAATCAAGCTTTCCTGCTTCCATTTTGGCAATATCTAGTACATCGTTGATTAAAGCAGTCAGACGCTCGGCTTCGGAAATAATAATATTAATATTGTCTTTTACTCTTCTGATAGTTTTGTTAGTTTTGCGATTTTCTACAGGTAGAAAAGGAAAGACATCTTCTTCTAGTTTTTCTTGAATAATAGATGCAAATCCTAATACAGAAGTTAAAGGAGTTCGTAATTCATGAGAAACGGTAGAAATAAAATCTGTTTTCATTGCATCAATTTCTTTTTCTTGAGTAATATCTCTGACGAGAATAACTGAACCAAAAGATTTACAATAGGAATCTTGACAATTAGTTTCTAAAATTGCAGTCACAGATGCTTTAGCAATTTGCTTTTCATTTAGTTGTAATTCTTTTGTAAAAACTGCTGTCGGGTTTTGCTGACTATTGTTTACCAATTCTACAACTTCAGGAAGAAATTCTTGACAGTAAATTCCTTTCATATCTACATTTCCCAAACTAAACATTCTAGTAATAGCAGGATTGTAGTTAATTATTTTACCGTTAATATCGCTGACTAATAAACCATCTGCAAGGTTATCAATGATTGCGTTTAAATGTGCTGTATTTGCTGTTTGTTCTTTTAAAAGTTGCTTGACTCGATTCATCAAATGGTTAAAAGAAAATGCTAAAATACCAATTTCATCTTCTGTGGTAATCGGAACTTGCAAGTCAAAATTTTCTGACTGTGTTACTTTTTTGGCAAACTGAGTTAGTTCAATAATCGGAGAGGATATTAACCAACTAATTTGTCTAGCTAATAAAATTTTGAGAATAATAGATATAAAAATGCTGCTAAAAATAATCCAATTACGAAATAAAATTGCTTGATTTAAATTTTTTTTTGCTTGTTTGGCTTGTTTATAGAAAATTTTGATTATTTCAGTCAAATTGTCGGAGATGCCATCAAATTGAATTGCTAAATCACTATTAGTAAATTCTAAAAGTTTAGTTTGAGCAGTTGTCATCTTTTCTGTTGAATCTAAATTAGTAACTCGAATCTCTTGCACTAATTTATTTAATGATTCTAAATAGTTTTGTGATACTCCTTCATAGGATTGGATAAATTTTTTTAATTTTGATATTTCTTGTTGTGAGTAATAATTTTCTTGTGCTTTAATCAATCTAATTTCCCCCCAACCTTTTTGAATAGTTTCTAAATGTTTAATAATATGTCCATACTCTTCCTGAAATTTTTCTGGCTGCTTGCTCAAGGGAATAAGTTGTTGTTGATGGGTTCTTACTTGTAAAATTCCCGTTTGTAAACGATGAAGAGAATTAGTATTAATTAAAGCATATTCTTCTTGTTCCAAAGCTTGTTTTTCCAATTCATTTCC
This sequence comes from Rivularia sp. (in: cyanobacteria), assembly GCA_050329355.1. Taxonomy (GTDB): domain Bacteria; phylum Cyanobacteriota; class Cyanobacteriia; order Cyanobacteriales; family Nostocaceae; genus Rivularia. The sequence goes on along the minus strand of JBHJOU010000952.1, from coordinate 3,299 downwards.
AATTATTACTCCTAAGAGGGTTCCGGATATAGAAATTCCAAAAACGACAGCATATCCCAGGGAAATTTTGCGATTTATTTTCAGATTTTTGAAAAATTTATAGTTTAAGCTGTGGATAGATTTGGGGTTGAATAAACTATTTAATTTCATCTTTTTGGTATTAATAAAATAACTTATTAATAGTGTTCCCATTATCTTTCCCAAAATAACAATAAAACGTCAAAAAATATTTATATATTTCTTAATTTGGAGATAAAATCTCTTAATTTGGTTCAATTGGTATCTGAATACAAAATTCTGTTCCCTTGCCTAATTCCGATAGACATTTGATAACTCCACGATGTTTTTCTACTATAATTTGATAGCTAATCGCCATACCTAAACCCGTTCCTTTACCAACTTCTTTTGTTGTAAAAAATGGGTCATATAGCTTTTTTTGAATATCTTCTGCAATCCCCGGTCCATTGTCTATAATAGAAATCTGTACCCAGTTATTCTTAATTACTTGAGTGCGAATTAAAATCAAATTTCCCTTTTCTTGTAAAGCATCAATAGCATTACTAATGATATTCATAAATACTTGATTTAACTGTCCTGCATAACAGTTTACTAAAGGTATTTCACCATATTCTTTGACTATATCGATAGATTTTTGTTTTTCATTTCCATCCAAACGATGACGCAAAATCAATAAAGTTCCATCAATACCTTCATGAATATCAACGGGTTTTATTTCTGCTTTATCAAGGTGAGAGAAAATCCCTAAAGAACGTACAATATCTTTAATTCTGTTAACTCCTACTTTCATAGAATTAAATAATTGGATAAAATCTTGCTTAATAAAATTAAAATTGATATCTTCAATTTTCTCTTCAATTTCTGCTATTGGTTGCGGATAATTTTCTTGATATAGATTTACCAAATCAATTAAATCTTGAGCGTAATTAAAACCATAAGCAATATTACCTTTAATAAAATTGACTGGATTATTGATTTCGTGAGCAATTCCAGCTACCATTTGTCCCAAACTAGACATTTTTTCACTGTGTACTAATTGAGCTTGGGTTTGCTGCAATTTATCTAAGGTTTGTTGTAACTCTTTAGCTTGTTCTTGAGCAGATTTCGCAGCATTTAAACTTTGTTCGTATAGTAGCGCTTTCTCAATGGCGATCGCCGCTTGAACAGCAAAGATATTAAGGACTTTTAAATCTTCTGTGGTATAGTTAATTCTTGATTGACTACCAACAGCAATCGCTGCAATTACTTCCTCTTTATTCTTCAAAGGAACGCAAATTAATGAATTAATTGGTGTATGATTTATAGGGCATATTAAACTGTCACAAAGATTGTTGATTATCTCTCCTTTACCTCTTTTAATTATCTCACCTATAATACTTTCACCTAATCTTATAGGAAATTGAAAACAGCTAATATCACCAAATTTAAACAGAGGTTGAAGTTGACCAGTTTGAGGTTCTAATAACAAAAAAACACCAATATTACACTCAATTATTGTGCTAATTCTTTCTAAGACTAACTGAGCAATTTGATTTAAATTTAAACTATTTGTAATTTGTGTAGATAGTTCATCAAATAAATCAATTTCTTCATATCTTTCTAATAACTCCTTCGCTAATGACTTTTTTTCCAACTCTTGTTTAATCAAAAAAGCAAGCAATTGAGAAACTACTAAAGCTCTGGAATCACCAACTACCCAAGCAAATATTTTATCGAATAATTCAACCGGATATTTTTCGATTAATTCCTTGTGATATTCACCGTGAATAACTTTACCATCGGTATTCATGATATACAAAGGTGTTTTTTCGGTTGCGAAAATATTTTTTATCAGGTAAGTAATATCTTTTTGAGTTAAAAATTTATCAACATTAATGCTACTCATCAACTAACCACCTCAAAACTGGGAACACTAGGAAAAATTAATTGTTTGTTTTATCTCCAACTCGGTTGTCATCTCTAATATCATTCAAACTTTCTGAGTTTAGAAAACGAAAAAAAGAGATGTAAATAAAAGGGTTTAACTTTTATTTCTTAACCTTGTTTTAGACAAAACAAAGATTTACTACATAAAAAAGTCTAATATTTAGGTTTCCCAAAATCTTCACAAAATCACCATAATTACAAAAAAAATTATCTTGAACTCAAAAAAGAAGTATTTACTTATTTAAATATTTCTAATAGACATCTCCGATACACAATGTAAAGACGCTCATAGTATCGTTTCTCTACAAGGGTTTTGATTGACACATATTTAATTTCCGGAGATGTTTAATAGTAAATAAAATTAGATAGACATATAACTATACTTCTAGGTACCACATTCACAATTTCGGTATTCCCTACAACTATGTACGGTTGTTACAGCTTTTAATAAATATTTACATTCTGTTACATTATTTAATAAGAAGCGCAGATTAAGGATAAAGACATGATGAGTAGAGGTTTTACCAGTAACGAACTAGGTCAACTGAACAATTTTGCGGTTGAACCAAAAGTTTATGTTGACGAGACATCAAGAGTCGGTTTTACTGAATATGCAGAGAAGCTGAATGGTCGTCTTGCAATGATTGGGTTTGTTTCACTGATTGCTGTGGAGCTTTTAAGTGGACAGAGCTTGATTGGATGGTTAACTAGCTTATAGAAATTGTAGTTAATAGATAGATAACAATAGAGGATAGCTTACGATGAAAACTGATTTTGATTTTCCTAAAAAAGATTTACTTGGTTCGGTTGTTTTTCGACCAGATTTTAACAATTTTGCAGCGATTAATGTAAATCAGGCTTGGTCTTTATTTTTGACAGCAGGTAAAGATGATAAGCTATTGGGGGAGCAAACTGAATTGGGTAAATTTTTTACCAATCTTTTAATTGGTATAGGAGTAACTGGAATTCTTTGGGTAAGTTTGTTCAAAAATTTTGGCTAATGATTTGGGTTTATATATTTAATCTAATCAATTTATTTGAAGTCTTGGTGGAAGTAACCGAGGCTTCTTTCAATATTTACTGATTCTCTAGATTTTAGATTTTTTAAATTCATTTTTTATGCGTCTATGGCGATTTTAAATTGAGTCTTGATAAAAATAGTTAATTCACCGAATTATTTATTCTTTCCGAATCTAAAATGTGTGTAGCTTCTTGTAAAAGTTCTTGTTGTTCTTTGTGAATTTCTTCTAATCTTAATGAAATATCTTTTAATCTTTGTTGCTTATAATGAGAAGAAACTATTTTATAAGTAGTATTATCTTGTAATTTATATTCTAAAGTGTTAGTTAATGTTT
>JBHJOU010000732.1:0-11240 GCA_050329355.1 Rivularia sp. (in: cyanobacteria) | reverse complement strand
TTTACTTGAGTGCAATACAAATTTTACCTCACCCCGCCCTCCGGGCACCCCTCTCCTTATCCAAGGAGAGGGGAAGGGGGTGAGGTTTAGTGTATTGGACTCAACTGACATTCGCTATATTAACTGGTTTAACTGCTTCCTAGTCTCCGGTTAAGAACCCCAAACAAAAGGCTCTGCCTTTTTTACTAAGGAAAGACAGAGCTTTCTGAAAATTCATTACAAGCTAGAATCTTGTAACGAGATTAATGATATTCTAACTATATTTTCTGCTCTTTTTTCGCTTCTACATAAGCAGCATAAACACCTTGGACGTTATACCAATTCAAGAAAATTCGAGCTAATTCCAAAGCTAATTGTGGTTTACCCGATTTAATTAACTGTCGCAATAATGGAGCCATTGTCCGCTCATTTAGCGCACCATTCAGCGAAAGTACACCCCAAAGTAAACGGTGTAACCAAGTCATTTGAATCATCATTCGTACATTCCAAGTAGGATGCTTTTGATAAAACAAAACTCCCATTCTTCCCCGTTGAATTTCCTTATCAATTAAATTGGGAATTTGCTCTAAATTAAAAGCTGGATGCCAATGATAACCCACAGCTTCCGGACATTTAATCAACTTTAAACCCAAATTTTTTAGCCGCACCCCTAATTCCAAATCTTCCCAACCATAAAGTTGAAAACCAGTATCGAAAAGTCCAGCTTTTTCTAACCAATGTTTAGGAATAGCGACGTTTCCTGTAGCAAAAAAAGCAGCAGAATAATCGGTTAATTTATATGGTTCAGAAGTCGGATTCTCGAAATTCGCAGTATTAATTACCGCACCATAAGTAAAAAACCTGTCATTTCCTAACTTCTTCTGTCCCTCACTGAGCGCATCCGCATGAGCTTGCAGAAAAACTTCTGTAACAACTAAATCGCTATCAATAAAAATAATTGTATCACCTTTCGCTTCTTTGACCCCCAAATTCCTCGCCGCAGCAGGTCCCATATGTTCTTGCTCGAAGGTTCGCACATGGGGAAACTCTTCTTTGTGTGTTGACAACCATTCCAAGGTACCATCAGTAGAACCGTCATCAACCAACACAATTTCGTAATCTGATACCACACTCTTCGCACTCAAAACTTGTACCTCTAAAGCTCTAAGGCACTTCTCTAAAATCGGTTTACGATTATAAGTCGGAATCACAACACTAAAAAACACAGTCTCACCCCCAACACTATTCTCTTCAGCATAGGACAGATACAACTATACTGCTGTTCCTTAGGTGACTGTGGTTACGGAATTTGTTATTTAATTGCTGTGTATTAATAATAAAAAACCTGGCTTGCAAAATAAACCAAGTTTTTTTATATTTATTTAGTTGAAATTAAAGTTTTAACCAAATGCAAAATGATACATCATAGCAAAGTTAACAAAAGGAATAATCATTAATAGAATTAGCCAAGGATTCTTACCAAGTTTCTTAACAATATTTGCGTAAGCAATTATTAAGTAAATAGCAGCGACAATATTTACAAAAGGAATAAAAAAGCCTACTATCCACCAAGGTGATCGATCGCCTGCTTCCAATATTGCCCACACATTAAGAAAAGGAACCCATGCGAACCAAGCATTTCTGTAGTCTAGCTTTTCAAGCATGGTGTAAAAGCAGTAGGACGAGAATACATACTCTGCAAGACTCAAAATTAACTCTAAGACTCTTACTGCACCACTATCAGAACTATAGCTACTCTGTGCAAATAAATACGTGAAACTCAAATCTAAATTTAGTAATGCCATTATCATTCTTAAACAACTATTCAAACCAGATATCAATCTCATGCGATTTTACTGGTTTTAGTTTAAGAATTTAAACTATAAAAAATACATTTATATTGATGTTTACTGAAGTAAATTTTATATATAAATATTTCAAATGCAGTTTTAAATGTAATAATAAAAAGAAGTAACAACTTTTAGGAAAGCTACAACTATAATGCGGTTACAGAAATTGTGATTTGAGAATGATACATATAAATAATAGGGAATAGGATTGGGGGGAATAAAAACGTAATCAGACTTTAACGTTGTGTTCCTAATTATCCGTTGCCTATTCCCCGTTCCCTTTTTTAAGTATTTACTGCTTCAAACCTGCTTGACGACGATTTTGACGCACAAATAAACCAGTTCCCACTATACCCATCGCTAACCCCAAAACATTAGTTGATTCTGGTACTTGTTGAGGAGTTTGTACGGTAAATTTCAATGTTGCTTTACCTAATGCTGGAGCATTTGGATTTTCAGGAAGTCGATCGCTCTGCTCAAAAGTTATTTCACCACTAGCATTTTCAAATATACCAGTTCCTCCGGTAATAGTAACAGTACCTCCACCACCTAATGTACCTTCAGCGAAATTAATTGTAGCCCTATCAGCGGCTTTTCCAAATAACTTATTAGCGCTGTCACCAAAATATATATCAGAATTTTCTTCTGGGTTCGGTATTCCTAATGCAGCACGCCTATCTATTAAAGATTGTGGTGGATTTTCTAAACCCAAAACGCTAGGATTCGCATTAAATTCAAAATTTTGAATTACTGGTACTGTATTTCCATTTTCATCGGTAACAGTTTCTTGCGATACTAATTTTCCAAATGCATTACTTTCAAATTTAGTTAAACCGAAAGGACTATTATCTTGAGAAGTACCCGCAATATTAGCAGTGAAAAAACCAGGTTGGTTTTCAATTGGTGCTATTACAGTTAGGGCATCGTATGTAATCTCAAATTCCTTGATTCTGTTTGTCTGTGCTTTAACGCTTTGTATATTTGACCCAAATACCGCACTAGTTAAAGCTACTGGAATCAGCCATTTAATCGGTGAATGCAACATAGTTAATTATCCTTTTCTTCGTTAATCAGAAATCTTGAATTAATCAAAAAGTAATTTTGCTTATTTATAATAATCGAGGTAAATACGGATTTTTATATAATTTCATCATATATTTCTTTTAAACAAATTTAAACAACAAGTCTCGAATAACTAATATTTTCTCAAAAATGCCTAAAAATAATTCAAAGTTTATAAAGTATTTAAATTTGCAAACAAATAATATATTAATTGCAAAAAAGATTTTCAAGGCTGATATTTGACATTTAATTTAACTAAATAATTAATTTAAGTAATATACTAAAATCCTCTTGAAAACAGCATTTTTTTTCTGCACATCTTACATTTAATTGTAATAACTATGAAAATAGAAAAACTCACAAAATGAAGTGGATGATTTAGATTTATTCTTTGCGATAGATAAGTATATAAATTTGGTTTAATATTAATACAAAGTAATGAAATTACACCAACAAAAATTGGTGTAAAATGTCAAATAATTATAATTAACTATTATCATTATCACTTCAAAGTCGATTTACGACGCTTCTGTAAAAACAAACCACTACCCACCACTCCTATAGCTAATCCAAAAGTATCTCTTGGTTCTGGAATTTGGTGGGGAACTTGGAAAGAACCGCTGATCACAGCTTCTCCTAAAATCGGAGCAGTTGGATTTGGATCGAAATTGCCGTTTTCTGTAAAACTTAACGTCCCATTAGCACCAGTAAATTTACCAGCACCACCCGTAATATTTATGGTACCCTGACCCAATACTGTAAAGGTTTGAAAATCAAATAAAGCTGTAATTTGACTAAATCCAAACAGCTTATCATCACCACTACCAAAGAATTCGTCTGTAAGCAAAGGGAAAAATGCTGGATCTAAACCCAAATCTTCTGGATTTGCACTAAAGGTGCCTATACCAGTATCAGGATCTATACGACTATAGTTTTCGCTCGTAAAGTTAGTTAAACCATAAGGAGCATCAGCATTTGTACCTGAAACAAGCGCTTTTACAACATCTGAATCAGGAATGGGTGTAATAGTTACTTCTGTGTCATAAACAGTATCAAATGGAAATATGGTATCTGCGGCAGCCTTTTGTAAATTTGACCCAATGTTAAAGCAAGTCAAAGCTAATGGAATCAACCATTTAATTTGCGATCTCATCATAAATAACCTCTTTTGGCATTGAAATTTGATTTATCTCTAAGTAACCGGGTAAATACTGTAAAATATATAAAGTTTAGGTAAAATTTTAAACTCTTTTATGAAAAATACTTTATTGTGGTGTGACGTATCAATCAGATATAAAATAAATTTCTTGCTCGTAATTAAATAGCCGTCTTGTGAGGAGAGAAGTCGGGTTTTTACAATGATTGTTTTTTCTCTCTAGATATTTAATCTAAAAAACCCGACTTCTTAATAGTTTCAAGTAACTGTTCCTTGTTCTCTAGCCCCTATAACTGATTTAAAAATCAAACCAGATTCCTATATATACCCTGTAGAAAATACTTAACTAGTAGAAATACGGAGGAGAATATACCTAAATTAATTAGATAATAAACCATCGTCGTTTTGCAGCATCGAGAAATAATCAATGGGTCGCGCTAAAAAGGTTGTCTTAGCATATTCCGGTGGAGTAGATACATCTGTATGTATCCCCTACCTCAAACAAGAATGGGGAGTAGAAGAAGTTATTACCCTAGCAGCAGATTTAGGTCAAGGTGAAGAATTAGAACCAATTCGTGAAAAAGCTCTCAAGTCAGGTGCAAGTGAATCGCTAATAGCGGATGTCCGAGAAACCTTTATCAAAGATTATGCATTTAAAGCCATTCAAGCTAATGCTATTTACGAAAATCGTTATCCTCTAGCAACTGCCCTTGCACGTCCGTTAATTGCTAAAGCATTGGTAGAAACAGCCCAGAAATATGAAGCCGATGCGATCGCCCACGGTTGTACTGGTAAAGGTAACGACCAAGTTCGTTTCGATGTAGCGGTTGCAGCGATGAATCCCCATCTTAAAATACTCGCACCAGCACGAGAATGGGGGATGAGTCGGGAAGAAACTATTGCGTATGGAGAACGGTTTGGTATTCCCTCACCAGTCAAAAAATCTTCCCCTTATAGTATTGACAAAAATATGCTCGGTCGGAGTATTGAAGCTGGTTTATTAGAAGATCCATCATACGAACCACCAGAAGAAATTTACGAAATGACAAAGGCGATCGCCAATACTCCCGACGAGCCAGAGTACATCGAAATCGGTTTTAGCAAAGGTATTCCTACAACTCTCAACGGTGAATCCCAAAACCCAATTGAGATGATTTCACAACTTAATCAATTGGTGGGAAATCACGGTGTCGGACGCATTGACATGATCGAAAACCGTTTAGTAGGCATCAAATCGCGAGAAATTTACGAATCTCCGGCAATGGTGGCATTAATCCAAGCCCATCGCGATTTGGAAAGTTTAACTTTGACAGCGGATGTCAGCCACTACAAACGGGGAATTGAAGAAACTTACAGCCAATTGATTTACAATGGGTTGTGGTTTAGTCCGCTCAAAGCTGCACTTGATGCTTTTATTGAGAAGACACAGGAACGAGTTTCCGGAACAGTGCGGATCAAACTTTTTAAAGGTAACGCGATCGTTGTTGGTCGTCGTTCGGAACATTCCCTTTATAATCCTGAATTAGCAACCTACGGATCTGAAGACGAATTCGATCATAAAGCTGCCGAAGGATTTATTTACATCTGGGGATTACCAACTCGCATTTGGTCGCAACAGAAATAACAGAAGTCGGGTTTTGAGAATAATTATCTGTAACATCAAATAACTGTTATAAAAACCCGACTTCTCGCCCAACATTTTGACCTTTGACCTTTGACCTTTGACCTTAAACCTTAAACCTTAAACCTTTAACCTGTAACCTGTAAATCTATTCCTCACTAGTTACCTCCTCAACCTGACGTGACTCTAACCACAAAGGTACGGCTATCAAAGCAACAAGAATCAACAATGCCAAAATAGTAAATTGACCTACCCACTTGACCAACTGTTCTAAAGAAACTACCTTGCCAGCAAAAAAAGCCAAGGAAACCATCGTACCAGCCCAAGCACCAGCGCCTAAAAAGTTGTACAACAGGAATTTAGCAAAAGGCATTTCGGCAATACCGGCTAATGGTGAGGCAAAAATTCGTAATAAAGCAAAAAATCTGCCAAAGAATACGGCTTTAGCAGCATTTTCGCTAAATTTTTCCTTAATACCCAAAACCCTAACTTCAGAAATTCGCACGAGGCTTGCGAGTCTCATCAGCAAAGACCAACCACCAATTCGACCAATCCAATAGCCACAAGTCCCACCAATTGCAGCACCCGATGCTGCATCTGCTAAAACTAACCAGTAATTAAGTTCATCATTACCAGCTAAAAAACCGCCCACCAAAGTTACAGTTTCACCAGGAAGCGGAATACCTAAGTTTTCTAATAAAATCCCCACAAAAATCGCCCAATAACCGTATTGATGAGCAATTTCCTGAATATTCTCTAATGATATGAAATCGAGAGACATCCAGCCTTTCCATATTTACATAATTTTACATATCTACATCTTGACTCTTTTTTATATGAGGTGTCAATTAAGTTACAGTTTATTTTCTCTAATTTATTTTTCAGAAAGTATTTACAAGTTTGCTGTTATTATTTTTATAAAAAAATATAAGTAAATATAATTATTCCTTAAAAAATAGTTATTCAATAATTCTTGATGAGCTAAATTTTTTGAGGTTTTAATCTTTTTCTATTGAAAAGTTTGATGTATTTAATTATACTACCATAAAAGATGCTAATTTACCACAGCCTTACATTTTCTAACATTTATAGTAAAAATTTCACAAGAAATTCATAAATCTCTGAGAGAATTATAAAAATTTTGTAAAAGAAGCGATTGTTACGGAAAAACCAAATACCTTATGCATATACTGAGAATTGTTTGGAAAAATTATACGACATAAATACTGATTTAAGTTGTCCCAACTGCACTGCCCAAAACCCGATGTAATATATAGATAAACACGAAGAGCTTCTAGTTGAGAAACAAGTAGTATTTGTGTCTGTTTTTGTTTTTTTAAGTACTTCAACTACCTAGTTAAATTTATGACTTTCACAGTAGAACGTCAAGTTATTCTATTCCAGCCCGAAGGACCAATAGATTTACAAGGTGGAAATACCTTGAGTGAAAAGATAAATCAAGTTGTACCGCAGCCAGGGCAATTTTGGGTTATAGACTTAAGTAAGGTAGATTTTATGGATAGTTCTGGCTTAGTTGGCTTGGTCAAAGGACTTAAAATAGCGCGTCAATCGAATTGTCGTCTTGTTCTTTGCAATGTTACTGCACCAGTTCGCTTAGTTTTGGAACTTACTCATCTAGATTCTGTGTTTGAAATTTTCAAGACTTATGAAGACGTTTTGAACATCTTGTGAAAACAAAAAATTAGTTGTAGCGAACTAATTTTTGTTAACTTGAAATCAAAATACTGAGGTCTAATTTTGTTTTAGCTATTTTAGTCCTGGTAACTAATTAAACACATCAGCAATCAAACTAGCGCTTTGAGGCTGTTCTTAGCGAATATATTATATATCAACCGCCATGCTAATTCACTTTCCATACAGATAAACTGCACTCAGCAATAGCTAGAGGTGCTGTTAAGTCGATGGAATGTTCTGCCATTTTCAATACTAAAGCAATAGAAGAATTCATTAATGGGTAAAATTGGTAATTATTAGTGATTATTCATTTTTATCGTTTTACCCAACTAATGCTTCGCTCTCTGATGATAACGTTGACTGTTTTTTTTCTGATTTTAGGTTGTTTTTACGAAAAAAATCTGAGTTACCAGCCCTTTCCTCTTTATTGGGCTGGTTTCTATATCCATCCCAATAAAGGTTAAATTTTGTGGTTAATTTTGTGGTTAATTTTTTTAAATATCTTTTGTTTTAGTTTTTCGATTAATCACTTAATTATCTTCTAACTAACTAGCTACGTCCAGACAAAAAATTAATAATTATTAATGTTGAATTTTATGTTCAATGGCTGAGATTAAACATTTGGGACGGTAGAAATACCACCTGGGGGATTAGAGCGAGGAAATGAAGGTAAATCAATACCGCTATGAGAAGCCGTGCGAGATTTAAGCGCTAAACGATAGCTTACGCTTTGCAATTCTGCTTGCAATTGACGGTTTTCTTGCTGTAGAACAGCTAATTTTTCTCTAACTGGAGCCATGCGTTCCTCGAACTTCTGACGATAAATTTGGGGTAGTTCTTGCACTACTTGCTCTAACATCCTACTGCGGTCTGTTAACTCTTGAACCGACTGACGTAACTGATAAATTTCGCTGTCGCGAGTGCTAATCTGCTCTTGGTAAAAATTTACCTGTTCTTCCACTGCTTGTAGTTGTTCTCGTAAAGCATTTAGCTCGTTCTGATGACGTTCAGAAACTGCTGGCTGAGGCATAAAATCGGTATTACCCTTTACCAGTCGAAATAGCTCTTGAGACAACTGTTGCACTAATTGGTCTCGAAGCTGTAACTCTTGACGCAACTTTGATACTTCAGTGGAGAGAGCTTGGATAGTGGAGTTATCTGTTTGGCTCACAGTGTCTTACAGTTTACTTAATAAATCTTATTCCACGCTTAGAGCAATAAATATATAGATAGATCGCTTCAAGGTAAGTATCTGTTAATTTAACATTCCTAGCCGTAATGGCAAGGGTAAAAGAGATATATTTTTGACTTTCCTTTACTTTTTTTAAAGATTAAATTTTGGATGTGGTTGATTGAGATAATTTTACCCAAAATACCGATTACCAAAATTTAATCTTTTTTGGCATATTCCTTACCTGATGAAGGCGAGGATTCTGGGTTAAAACAGCAATTGCAGGCTTAGTTTCTGCCTGATATTGCCTAGCCCCCAGACAATGCCCCGCCTGTGTACAGAATCAGAGCAAAAAGCTGTTTATGACCGGATGGCGCTTTAAACTCATAATTTCCGGTAGAATTTGCCATGAAAAGAGAATTATCTTTCTTGAGCGATCGCCGCAATCGAGACTTCTTCTGTGGGTGTCTCCTGCTCTACTGTTTGCTGTTTTTGCTTGATAGTCAAATAACGAATTACTTCTTCGCTCAAGCGCATCGCACGCTCCATGGGAGCAATCGCATTACCATTCGCGGTATAGTTCATTTGGACGTAGACACCATCCCGATGTTTGTTAATCTCATAAGCTAAACGACGCTTACCGCGATTTTGTATTTGGAGATTTTCTGCACCATTCTCTTTGAGTAAGTTCTCGTATTTGGAAATATTCTGCTCTACTTGTTCCTCGATCAAGTCTGGACGCAAAATATACATTGTCTCGTAATATGTAGCCATTTGTTTTAATCTCCTTTTGGACATTTGGCTGCTAATTTCAAGTAAATCTGCTGAGTAGAATAAATTACAATACTCAAGCAAACAAACATTTGAAGCAGCAAGGAATTATAATCTTACCAGCTTTTGATTTGGATTGACGAACCTTTGAAAATTTGCCTTGTGTCCGTAGTAGCTTAAATTGTTCTTGTAATATCAGGCTAGCCGACAAAAATCCGATCCAACCGATGTTTATTCAGGTCTTTGTCAAAAGTCTATTTTTTCAAGAGGAATAATCTAAAAGCAAGTTTAGGAAATGACTGATGGTACTGGTTTACGAATTAAGGTTTACATAGTAGGAGCGTTGGTTCAACGTTAAAAACATCAACGCACACCGATTGAAAAATGTGCAAACAACCTGACAAAAAATATTCAAAAGGAAGTAATTAAGCTTATGGCACAGCGCTATGTGCGGGTTCAAAATGCTGACGGTACAATCTACTATGGTTTACTACAACTCGACCTTAACGTCCAAGTACTCGATGCTCCACCTTGGTTACAGGGTCAGCCAACTAATTTAAAATTAGCACCAGATAGCTACCAAATTTTAGCTCCTTGCTCTCCTTCTAAAATTGTCGCAGTGGGCAAGAATTATGCAGACCATGCGGCAGAAATGGGTACAAGTGTACCAAAAGAACCGCTAATTTTTTTGAAACCTCCGACTAGTGTTATCCCTTCAGAAGCAGAAATTGAGTATCCCACTGCTAGCCAACGGGTAGATTATGAAGGAGAACTAGCGCTAATTATTGGCGAATTAGCGACTAAATGCACCCCTCGGACGGCTCAAACCAAAATTTGGGGTTATACCATTGCCAATGATGTCACAGCAAGAGATTTACAAAAGTCTGATGGACAATGGACTCGTGCTAAAGGTTTCGATACTTTTTGTCCTTTAGGTCCGTGGATTGTCAGAGAATTAAGCCCTGGTGCGAGATTGCAAACTTTTTTGAATGATGATCCAACTCCCGTTCAATCTGCTTGTATCGACCAAATGGTATTCTCTCCAGAGAATATAGTTGCTTACATAACTCAGGTAATGACCCTACTACCGGGAGATATAATACTTACGGGTACACCTTTGGGAGTTGGCCCATTACATTTTGGCGATCGCGTGCGGGTGGAAATCGAAGGTATTGGTCGTTTGGAAAATACTGTAACAGCGAGCAAATAAATACTTAGTCAAATATATTTAATGCATTTGTGTTTAAAGGTACTTGTTTAACGTACTTGCATATGAACTGCATCACTAATTGCAGGAATTTCTGCGTAACGGCCCATGATAGTTTGGGCAACGGAATATACCACAGCTACGACTAAGGCAATAAAGATAGTGTTAGCTAGAGTTTCTATGGCAAAGTTAGCACCCGGAACTGGACTTAAAAGACGTATTAAAAGACCGCATAAAGATAGAACAATGCTTAAAAGAATAGCCTGCATTGTATTGAAGCGGATAAAACGGTTGATTTTTTCATTTCGCACTACCAACAGGAATAAAGCGAAGAAGATAATTAGTCCAGCGAAAGGGAAACTCTTATAAATTTCTTCCACAGGTAAAATTGGGATAAAAATCACGCGCAAAGCCGGAAATTGCCTTAGTAAGAATTCCCCAAACCTTAGTCCTTCAACTAAAGGAAGCAAATAAGGTAAACAACCAAAAATTTTATCTTTAACAGTTATGGACCCGGGCCAAGTCATGCTGCGTTCTCCTATACTTAATTTAACTGACAGTATGAACCTAGAATAACGCAGTCGCGCAGGTTTTTCGCTTGGTTTTTATTTAAATTACACTATTCTATATTGGCAATCTGAAAGCCCATCATGCATTCGTACCAATCTGGTTTTTCTCCAGTAATTTTACTGATTGCTTGCCCACAGCCTAATTTTCCGTTATACCAA
>JBHJOU010000022.1:0-6390 GCA_050329355.1 Rivularia sp. (in: cyanobacteria) | reverse complement strand
AAACGGGGATATTTGTTAAGGATTCAATTAAATCTATTGGTGTCCAATCGGCGATTTGTTCGGGTGTTAGTGCTTGAGTACAATTTAAGATGATTCCTATTAAGTGTATTTTTGACTGTCTTGCTAAAGCTACATTTGCTACAGCTTGAGAAATCGCACCTAATTTTATCGGTACAACTAATACTGTCGGTAAACGCCATTCTCCGGCTAAATCGGCGACTGTAAATTCATCCGTAACCGGAGAACCCAAACCCCCTAAAGCTTCTACTAAAAGAATATCTCGGCTTTGTTGTAACTGAGTAAAAGTTTGCCAAACTATACCTAAATCTACTTCACGATTTTCCTTTGCTGCGGCTATCGGTGGTGCTAGAGGTGCTTGAAAATATAAGGGTGTAATCTCAGCTTCAGTTTGTGATAGCGAAAATAACTTTTGATAAATTTCGCGATCGCCAATTCCCGACTGAATCGGTTTCATGATTCCTAAGCTTTTTTGGGGATGATATTTTTGTAAATAAGCAGCTAAGGCTGTGGTAAATACAGTTTTACCTGCTTCGGTATCGGTTCCAGTAATAAATAATAACAATTTTAGATTTTAGATTTTAGATTTTAGATTTTGGATTATTATAAAGGCTATTGAGTCATTAATAAAAATGTCACAAATTGAAGTTTACGAATGCATCGCCAAAACTGCACTCAATCAATATGCTTTAGTTGACGAAAAAATACAATTTCTAGGTCATAGTGAAAACGTCACCTTTTTTGTCGAAACCGCAACAGAAAAATTCCTTCTTCGTATTCATCAACCAATCTCAGTGTCAACCGATAAGCAATGGCAACGACCAGATATTATCGAATCAGAACTTTTATGGCTTACTGCTTTGCATCGTGATATCGATATAGTAGTGCAAGAGCCGATACAAAATCAACAAGGTAAATGGATAACACAAATTATAGAAAATGATACTTTAAATATTTTGTATTGCTCGTTATTACATTGGATTGATGGCAATATTAGTGAAACTCAACGAACATCGCAACAAGCTTACCAACTCGGCTTACTAATGGCTCAATTGCATCAACATAGCAGTCAATGGGAATTACCACAAAATTTTGTGCGTCCAATCTATGATCAAAATCGTCTTAATACAGCACTCCAAACACTTTACCCAGCAGTATCCAATGGCTTGATTTCAATAGAACATTACAAGTTACTGATAACAGCAACTCAGAAGATTAAAAAGGTGATGCGAAGCTTGGAAACAGTTCAAAATTGGGGATTAATCCATGCTGACTTACATGAAGGCAATTATTTATTTCACAACCAACAAATTCGACCAATTGATTTTTCTCGTTGTGGCTTCGGATGTTATCTTTATGATATTGCTCAGTCAATTCACCATCTAATTCCTGAAGTACGAACCTCATTTTTTGCAGGTTATCAAACTATTCGTAATTTACCTGCAAATTATCTACGGATAACAGAAGGATTTTCTATCATGGCATCCCTAGAGGTTTTCGCTTTTCATGTTAACAATCCCCAACAACATCAATGGCTTTCAGATACCGTTCAATATGTAGCTCAAAAACACATTCCGAAATATCTTGAAGATAAGTCGTTTTTGCTTGATATTTATTAAACTATTTTATAAATCATTTTACTTGTATTTGAATTTAATTTGATCTAAATCTAATTTCCCAAATATCAAAAATCACAAATACGTCCAAACAGATTATATATAAATTTTATTTTACATCAAAAGTGATTTAGGCGACATCTAAAAAACAAGATAATTTGGTTAAATAAATAAAAATACTCTCATTAATAATGACTTCATTCTCAACAGAATGATTTTTGCTTAAGTTTTGTTGCAAAATACTGAACTTTTTTGGTGTTTATATGTAGACTTGTATCTTTTTCTCAGTAATAAAGGTGTTTTGTGTAACTTCAAAAATAATACAACCGTATTTTGACCGAGAAAAACTGAATTTGTTGAAATTAAATTAGATTGTAAATATTGTAAATATGGCTTGTTGAAAAACAACTAGATTTTTGAGTATTGGATTTTACTATCAAAGTAAAAAAATAGTATTTACATTGAGAAAAATCTGGGATTATATAACTGCCGTATGTCAAAATTGCTGCAAATAAGTTTATTTAGAGTTTATTTAGCGATATTGGCGATCGCCAAGCTGACGTGAATAAAATTAATCTCAGTTTGATCCGTGCAACTCCTGCTTTTTCCGTTTCATTAAGTTGAGGTAAATTTTCTAGCCATTCCGTGAAAAAGTTGCCGTCTTCTGCTTGATATAAGTTACAACGAGTTTGAAGGTCATTTAAAGTTTTGATTTGATCGGTAACTGCTGTACTAATAGTCATCTGAATAAATATTGCTGTTTTTTTCTTAGTTTCGTAATAGAGTAAACCAAATTCGATAGATTTTCAGTTAAAGTAAATCAACTCTGTTTTATTGCTTGAGAATTGATTTTTTGATCGAAAGTACTTCCCATTTCAAGGAGTTGTTGAATCCGACTCGGATTCTGGAGTGGGTTCCACAGTTGGGTTAATTGTTTCGTCTTCGGAAGGAGTTGGTTTGAGTATGGAGGGAACTTTAATTGGTGGTAGACTTAGACCGGGGGAGTCGGAATTTGGAACGTTATCATCTGATGGTGTCGGTGTTTCTTCTGTTGGTGTCGGAGTCTCTTCTGTCGGTGTTGGTGTTGGTGTGGGTGTTGGTAATTCTGGTTCTCGCAACCGGACTCTCAAGATATATTCAGCTTCTTGAATATCTGGCAGATTGTTTAACTCAATAGTATATTTACCAGTAAAAGGTAACTTGCCTTCATAAAAACTTACCTGCCTTGCGGCATTATCAATTAACTGTTGATTTGGACCTAATACTGATAACGAAACACCATTCTCTTCAACTAACACCGCTGTAAAACTTTGTTCTTCTTGACCGTCAAAAGTGTACTGAATAGTTTGATTAGCTTTCAATGTGCCTCTAATAGTCGCTGTATTAGAAAGTCCTAGATTCAGCCGCTTGCTAAAAACAATCGGTTCATTATTCGGTGTTGGTGTAAGAAAAGGAGAAGCAAAAGTTTGTGGGGGAGGCGATTGTGTTTGAGAATCAGATGCATTGCGAATAGTTCTAACCAAAGCCCAAGAACCCAAACCCGCAAATGCTACTACAACCGCAGCGATTGCTCCTACCGCCAACGGATTATCTACAACCGAATCTTGTCGTGGTGGTGGAATTACTGGGTCAGGTTGACGACGAGGTGGCTGTACTGGGTCAAGTCTACCACCAACAGCGACCGTCCGCATTCCCGATAAGTCGGGTTTGGCTGCGGTAGGTTGATCTAAAGAATCGAATGCTTCCAAAACCTCCATTACACTTTGATAACGACCACCAGGTTTATTGCTCAACATTCGATTCAAAATTTGAGCAAATCGGGGATTAACAGTCACCCAGCGCTGCCAATTCCAACTTAACAGGTTGTCATCAAATAATTCCGTGGGTTCTTTCCCAGTAAGTAAAACGATCGCACTCACAGCTAAAGCATACAAATCGCTGCTAGGATAAGCTTGACCCGTTTGAATTTGCTCGCTGGGGCAATAACCTGGTTTCCCAACATAAGTTTCAGGAGTAGCTGATTGCGATTTCCCTTCGGAAATGCTTCGCGAACGCAATCGGGTAGCCAATTCTTTAACTACGCCAAAATCGATTAAAACCGGCAATTTATCACTTTCACGCATGATAATATTATCCGGTGAAATATCGCGGTGAATGATTCCCTTACCATGAATATAGTCTAATACTGGCAACAACGAACGCATCAACCGCAACACCTCCGCTTCCGTAAAAGCACCACCTACAGCTTTCCGTTCTGCGAGTAAATCGTAGTAAGTTTTTCCCTCAACGTAATCCTGTACCAAAAATAAGCGCTGGTCTTGTTCAAACTTTTCCCGAAACTGGGGAATTTGAGAATGTTTAATTTGATACAAAATAGCCGCTTCTCTAGCAAAAAGTTCCTGGGCTTTTTCCCAAGCAGAGGTTCCTGTAGCATTGGGAATTAACTCTTTAATCGCGCAAAGTTCGTTAAAACGTCTTTGATCTTCCGCTAAATAGGTTCTACCGAATCCTCCTTGACCCAAAATTTTAATAATTTTATAACGATTTTGTAATACAGTGTCGGCGCTAATTGGTGGTTGCATAATCGAGTGATTTTTATATCGTTTAAATAGGGAGTAGGGAACTATAACTTTGAACCTTTGAACCTTTGACCTTTAACCATTTTGTCTAATTTCCCAATTGGTCAAAAGATAAATCAGCTACCTTTAAGAAAAAATTAAATTTAAGGGAATTAGAGGTAAAGATAATCACTTGTTATTTTTTTAATAGAATATAGATGTATATTTTAGACAGACAATATACATTTGGAAATATTTTTGTCAATTAATTCGACTCAAGTTAACTTAGTATGTGTTCCCTTAAACATTGCCTTTCAGAAGGCAGTTATGTAGGAGGCTGTCCGGCTTTTATGGTACTCACCCTTACTCATAGTAAGATGAACCGCGCTATAAAAGCGAATGAAAAGCTGACATTTTATACCTCGCGCTCATTCCATCTGGCGTATAATTATTTGATTTCACCGTTCGCGTAGCGTGGCTGGAAGCCATAGCTCTAAACTTGCGATCGCGAATTTTTTATTTATACTTTTTACCGGATGCCATCTGCCCGTTTCATAGCTGCCTTTTTTGTAATGCGAGTATTCATGGAAAATCCTCAAATTTACTGTTGTTGGCAAGTAGTTGTAAAGAGCTAAATCGACAATATTCTTGCATCGAGTAAAATCGAGCAATTAGGGTATACACGTACTTATTTTGATAAATTTGTCGGATTTAGAACATTAAAGCCGATATGCTAGGTTATCAACAAGAGCATTAATATTCTAAAATATTTAATTAGTGTAAAATTGAAATAATATAAGTACTTGTACTCAAAAATATAAATACATTCATATATTAATACATTGGTTGAGAATTAAGTGAATTAACCAACCATTAAAAGCCTGATGGGATTTTAAGTTATAAAAAATTACGAGTCAGGGAAATATAAATTCAAGAAAAATATACTTTAAATGCGATTTTTTGAGTTTTGTAAAATCTGTAAAGTTCGGAGGTTAAAGCTCAATTAATATTCACATATAATTTTTCTTCGCAAAAAAAAAACTACAAATAGGTCTGGTTAAAGTAATTAATATCAGTTAAGCTGACAATGGTTTATTTATCTTCGATCAGAAGGAAAATTTCTCAAAATGGATAGTTAGATGGAGGGATGTCTGAGCATATAAATCCAAGTTTTTGCAGAAATAACAATCAATAATGGGTGACTATTTAAGTTCAATAAGTAAAATCTCTAATCATAGGATTGCCATGAATGCACAACAAGGGGCTGCTGTGCTGAGTACTGCCACTTTAAAAATGCAACCAGCAGCAAGCGGACCTACAGATAATCATCGTCTGCGACTGTTCTCTGGTTCTGCTAATGTACCATTATCTCAAGAAATTGCCCGTTATTTGGGTATGGATTTGGGACCAATGATTCGTAAAAGATTCGCGGATGGCGAAATTTACGTGCAAATCCAAGAATCGATTCGGGGCTGCGATGTTTATTTAATTCAGCCCTCTTGTCATCCTGTGAACGACAATTTAATGGAATTGTTAGTGATGATTGATGCTTGTCGTCGAGCATCTGCACGACAGGTGACAGCAGTGATTCCCTACTACGGTTACGCTCGTGCCGATCGGAAAACTGCGGGAAGAGAATCAATTACAGCCAAACTGGTGGCAAACCTAATTACCCAAGCAGGTGCAAACCGGATTTTGGCAATGGATTTACATTCGGCACAAATACAGGGTTATTTCGATATTCCCTTAGACCATGTTTACAGCGTACCAGTAATTCTCGAATATTTGGCAAGTAAAAACTTGTCAGATATTGTGGTTGTTTCCCCGGATGTGGGTGGTGTCGCTAGGGCTAGGTCATTTGCCAAAAAACTCAATGATGCACCTTTGGCAATTATCGATAAACGTCGTCAAGCTCACAACGTCGCTGAAGTCTTGAATGTCATTGGTGACGTTGAGGGCAAAACAGCCGTCTTGGTAGACGATATGATTGATACTGCTGGAACTATCACTCAGGGAGCGCGTTTACTGCGTGAAGAAGGGGCGCGTCAGGTGTATGCTTGTGCAACCCATCCTGTATTCTCTCCTCCGGCAATTGAAAGGCTTGCTAGCGGTTTATTTGAAGAAGTGATTGTGACTAATACAATTCCTTTAGATGAGAGTAAACGCTTTCCTCAATTAGTAACACTTTCAGTTGCTAA
>JBHJOU010000058.1:0-4772 GCA_050329355.1 Rivularia sp. (in: cyanobacteria) | reverse complement strand
CGTCGAATATCTAAACGCACAGAAGAATAGTATTTTAAAGCATTACCACCAGTGGTAGTTTCTGGATTACCATAGCTGACACCAATCTTCATCCGCAATTGGTTGATAAACATGACTGTGCAGCCAGATTTACCAATATTTCCAGTAATCTTACGTAGAGCTTGGCTCATCAATCGCGCTTGGAGACCTACATGAGCATCGCCCATATCGCCCTCAATTTCTGCGCGGGGAACTAGTGCTGCTACCGAGTCAATGACTACGATGTCAACCGCAGCAGAACGTACTAACTGGTCTACGATTTCTAAAGCAGCTTCTCCGGTGTCTGGTTGAGAAATTAACAAGTTTTCAATATCGACACCCAAAGCAGCAGCATAAGTAGGATCAAGAGCGTGTTCCGCGTCTACATAAGCGGCAATTCCACCTTGTTTTTGTACTTCAGCGACTGCGTGCAATGCTACTGTTGTTTTACCAGAACTTTCCGGTCCGTAAATTTCAACTACTCGTCCCTTTGGTAAACCACCACCCAAAGCTAAATCCAAGGTAAGTGCGCCGCTGGAAATCGTCTCAACACGCATCTGGGTTGCATCTCCAAGACGCATGATTGTACCTTTACCAAAAGTGCGCTCTATTTGGCTAAGTACCATGTTGAGAGCTTTTTGCTTGCCTGCATTCTCTTTGCTTGCATTGTCTGTGTTAACCGCCATTTGAGCCTCTAAAATAGATTGATTTGGGATTTTGGTTTGATAAACTTAATAGAATATATGTACTATCATGCCATCTTAGCACTACCGAACGTTATATAGTAAAGCTTGGGTATTCTCGACCAAATATTGAACAGTGAAATTAATAACTAGTCTTGTTTTGGGTATGGGGTGATACGCCGTTTTACTCTAAATTAAATTTGCTAATCGCCATGGCAAGAAAACATCAATTATACATCCTTATTTACATCGATATGGCTTTAGTCTGTTTATTTGTACGACAACTTAATATGAGAGCTAGTTTTTTCAGCTTTATTAAGAAATTTAGCTTTGTTATTCAAATCAAATTCCCAATACCATATATTGTTGGTTTTTACAATATAAATATAAATTTTAATAACTATTGACTTAAGCGTAAATGTAGTGGTTGACTAAGAATGCAGTTGACTTTTAAATATTACATATCTTCGTTAGTAGACTTAATTTATAAGTATTCATAAGTAAGTTTACAAAAAAATGCATCAGCAGAAATGCTTAATCTATATTGTTTTTTTTTTACATTAATTTATGGTTGCTCAGCTAGAAACTCTAAGTATAAATTCGACTGTTAATCCATCCCATGCAATCAAAGGATTAGTAAAGGTTTTTACTAGTTCTTATCGTAGTTTTTTTACTAGCGTCATGGCGCAAGCACTGAGAATAGCTGGTCAAGGTACACCAGTATTGATAGTGCAATTTCTCAAAGGTGGTATTGGTCAGGGACAAGATAATCCCATTGTTTTGGGGCAAAATTTGCATTGGATTCGCTGTAATTTACCGCGTTGTATCGACACACCCCATCTAGATGATGCTGAAACTGAAGCATTACATTTATTGTGGCAGTATACGTTAAGTGTAGTAAATGAGAGCAAGTATTCTCTCGTTGTATTAGACGAGTTAAGTTTAGCAATCAACTTTGGTTTAATTCCTGAAGCAGAAGTTTTAGAATTTTTGCTCAACCGTCCCCAAAGTGTTGATATTATGCTTACGGGAGCGGAAATGCCTAAATCTATCTTAGATTTAGCAGATGAGATTACAGAAGTTCGTCGTCCCAATAGCATAATTCGTAATTAGTAGTCCATGTCATTAGTTATGATGGCTTAATTAATATAACCGGCTCTAGTAGTCGGATTTTACCAGAAATCTTGTAGAGACGTTATATATAACGTCTCTACATTACGTCAGTAGACAAACAAAACCAATCAAAACTAATGATTTGGACTATTATAAATTCGTAATGATTAACTCCGTTAGTCTTAACTGACTAACCTTACCCCATAATATTTTTAACCTTAAACCTTTGACCTTTGACCTTTAATTATTTTACTCTGTGATTAAAAACGATATCTGGATTTCTCAAATGGCTCAAAAGGGGATGATTAATCCTTTTGAACCCAACTTAATTAGAGAAGTTGACCGTCACGAAGGTAGTTTACCGCCGAATCGCGTTATTAGTTACGGGTTGTCTTCCTACGGCTATGATATACGCCTTTCTGGAAATGAGTTTCGCATCTTTCGACATATTCCGGGTACTGTAGTAGATCCGAAAAATTTCAATCCGCAAAATCTAGAGTCAACACAGCTACACACCTCTGAAGCTGGAAATTATTTTATCTTACCTGCTCACTCTTATGGTTTGGGTGTTGCTTTGGAAAGATTGGAAGTTCCAGATAATATTTCGGTAATTTGCATAGGTAAATCCACGTATGCTAGGTGTGGAATAATTGCTAATCTTACACCTGCGGAGGCTGCGTGGAGGGGTCATTTAACTTTAGAGTTTTCTAATTCTTCAAGTGCAGACTGTCGTATTTATGCTGATGAAGGGGTAGTACAGTTATTATTTTTTGAAGGTGAACCTTGTGCTATTAGTTATGAAGCTCGTAAGGGTAAATATCAAGATCAACCCGAAAGAGTAACAATTGCAAGAATTTAAAAAAGGGAATTGATAACTGATAACTGTTAACTGATAACTGATAACTGATAACTGATTATGGTGCCAATCTGGCTTTAGTTAAACGATGAATTTTATACCATTCTGCGATTGCTGGAACCCAATTTTCAAAATGTATTAACATTAATTCGCATAATTTTTGAATTTCAAGTTGAGCATCTTTTTTGTTTCTCATATCTAAGAAATGCATCAAAGACCTTAAATTGAAACTAACTACGAAATGCTGACGATAATCAAATGGCATTTTTCCTCTAATATGTTCTTCAGAAATGCCGTTATCAAAATCAATTTTGTATCGCTTCACAGCTTCCATACACCAATTTAAATCGGCTTGTCTTTGTTCGGGGGAATAGTAATATTTTTTACCTTGACGATTAGTGTAATAATCTACAGGACGTAGATAAAAAACATCTTCTATGTCTCTTTCTCCTTGAGCTACTTTCAGAAATTGTTCTGAGGTATATCTAAAGGATTGAACATCAAAAGATACGCTAATACGATGAGTACGAGCTTGTTGCATGACGCTGTGAGGGAAATAGCCGCAATTAAAGACGATTTGAGGATGTTCTAAAGGTCCGTAATGTCCTCTTTCACCTGCGAGAAGACGTTTAACTATGACTTCACCACATTTTGATTCTGAGGGGAATTCTTTACGTTGATCATACACGAAGCTATCGGTGTAATCTTGATGCATTGCAGCATAAATAATTTGCTGTGGGTTCTGTGTTTTTGTCAGAACTTCTACTCGAAATCGATTCATGTTTTAATTAAGGAATGGGAATAGGATATGAGGCATTGGAAAATATAGAATATTTATTGTTTCATATTTTCTGATTCTTTTATGCTTGATTGTTTAAAATAACTGAAAAACATTGTTTTTTGAATAAAGGTATCAGAAAAATTATGGTTTTAACTGCTTCAACGATGTTGGCTTTGGGAACGAAGGCTCCGGATTTTCAACTACCTGATGTGGTATCTGGAGAGACTATTTCTCTTTCTACTTTTGCGGATAAAAAAGCAATCCTGGTAATGTTTATCTGTCGTCATTGTCCGTTTGTAAAGCACGTACAGGAAGAATTAGCTCAATTAGGAAAAGATTATTTTCAAACCGATTTGGGGATTGTTGCTATTAGTGCAAATGATGTCAAAAATTATCCAGATGATGCACCGGATTCATTAAAAACAATGGCGATGGAATTTGATTTTAAGTTTCCCCTATGTTATGACGAAACTCAGGAGGTTGCGAAAATTTATACTGCGGCTTGTACACCTGATTTTTTCTTATTTGATAATGAGCTTAAACTATTTTATCGCGGACAACTTGATGATAGTCGTCCGAGTAATGGTAAACCCGTAACGGGTAAAGATTTACGTGCTGCGATCAATGCTGTGTTAGCGGGTAAATCGTTAACATCAGAACAAAAGCCGAGCATCGGTTGCAATATTAAGTGGAAGCCGGGAAATGAGCCGAGTTATTTTGGTTAGTTGACAATTGACAGTTGTCAATTGACGACTAATCACTAACAACTAACCACTAACAACTAAGAATTAATTATGAATTTCTAAATTGAGGATGTAATTTCCTAATTGAAGTTTGCCGCTCCACAATTCGTATTCTAGCCGCAGATGTTCTGGTAAAGGATGCCCGCTCAATGTGAGATTGCGAGTAAAATTTCTGAGACGGATTGGTTGGTTATTTTGCAAGGATTCACTAGGTAACCAGTAGCGACTCATACCGTAAATTCCTTTTTCCCAGAAGTGACGGTAACTTAGATGTGGATTACCTTGCATTGTCATAGTTACTCTATAAGGTGATATTTCTAACCATAAAATTCTGGGGCTTCCCGAAACGCGAGCATTACTTTGGGCTGGTGTTGCTGGGGCTTTTGCTTCTTGCCAAGTTTTAATTGGTGGTGCATTCAATAACAGGTGAAAGCGCTGGCTATCTTTTTGGTATAAAGTACCAGCAGCTTCTACAACAGATTCAACTGGTAAATCTGTTGATGTTAGTGATAGATAAACGGGTTTGCGTTGATGAGTCAGCATGGGAGGAATAGATTGGGAAGCTATTGGATAAATAA
>JBHJOU010000121.1:0-2485 GCA_050329355.1 Rivularia sp. (in: cyanobacteria) | reverse complement strand
ATAAAACTCTCTTTAGGTAATTTGAGATAGTGCAGCAGAAGCTTTCTTCACAACTTCTGAGGGTAAAGGTACATAACCCAATTCTGGACCAAATTTTTGCCCTTCAGTCAATCCCCATTGGATAACTTCTCTTAATGCTTTGGCTTTTTGAGAGTCTTCGTAACGTTTGTAAACTAAAAGCCAACTATAAGTAATGATAGGATAGGAATCAGCAGCATCCGGGTCAGCAACAGAACCAGTTAAATCTTCTGATAGTTTGATGGTTGCTAAGGCTTTGGCTGTACTATCATTATTTGGTTCTACAAACTGACCAGATTTATTTTCTAAAGCCACAGTTGATAAATCTAACTGTTTGGCAAATGCGTATTCAACGTAACCAATTGTTCCTTCTGCTTGTTGAATTTGGGCGCTGATTCCAGCATTATCTTTAATAGCAACACCTGTTGGCCATTTTACATTTAGTCCGGTGCCAACTTCTTTTTCCCACTGGGGACTAATGGCACTTAAGTGAGTAGTAAAAGCTGCCGTAGTTCCGCTACCATCGGAACGATAAACAACTGTAATTGGTAAATCTGGTAATTTCACATCTGGATTTAATTCGGTGATTTTTGAGTCATTCCATTTCGTTATTTTTCCCAAAAAAATCTCCGGTAGGATTTGACGTGAAATTTTCAGACCGCTCTCTACTCCTGGTAAATTATAAATAATCGCAATACTACCAGCAGCAGTTGGTATCATTAATGTTCCTTGACTAACTTGACCAAGTTCATCTGCTGTTAAAGTGACTTCGGATGCTCCAAAATCCACTGTATTGCTAATAAATTGCTGAATACCTGCGGCACTACCTACTGGTTGATAACTAATTTCAATATTGGGATTTTTCTGATTATATTCATTAAACCACCGTAGATATAAAAAAGTTGGGAATGTCGCACCAGCACCATACAAACTAACCCTAGAATTATTATCTGTCTGGTTAGCTTGGTTTTGGGTTGGAGACTGACAAGCTTTTATCCCCAAAGCAACAGCCACCATTGAAAAAATAAAACTTCGGCGAGAAAGATTAAATTTGGATTTCATTACAACCTCGATTATGTTTGATTGGTAATTTACTAATATTCATTGAGGATAGCACCGACAGATTTTACTATATCTTTCATCATTTAAAATAGTTATTTTGTCGCTTGATTCAAAATTAATATAAATATCTATAAAGACAAAAATCACAATATTATATATTCATTTTCCTGTTTACAAGCGAAAAATATCTTGATTTTTAAAAATTAAGTTTGGTTTAATAAAAAGTTAATAATATGTAAACTTAATAACTTAAAATAGCCTTTTTTTTATGTATAATTACTTGCTGTTATCTTGGCAAAAAATAAGTTATGGTTATCGATAAAATTCGTCTGGGACTTATAAACAAATGCGTTTGAGGTTTTTTTCTCCTCGAATTTACATCGGATGCATCTTAGGGTTGTGTTTAACCCTAGTGCTACACGCTTGTCAAACACCACAAACACCACCGACAGCACCCCAAACCCAGCAAAGTTCAGAGCAACCTTTACCTCCGGAAACAGCTGCGATTGTCAACAGTGCTGGACCTTCCGGTATAGTTAATCCAGAACGTGGTGATGTACGTTTAGTGGTGATTAGCGACTTGAACAGCGTTTATGGTGCCACTGATTATGACCCAGAGGTGGATAAAGGTATTGCATTATTACCATTTTGGAAACCTGATATGGTTGTTTGTAGTGGAGATATGGTTGCTGGACAAAGACCTACTCTTTCGGAAGCACAAATCAAAGCTATGTGGGCTGCTTTTGATGACCATGTAGCAGCACCCTTACGTCGTGCTAAACTTCCCTACGGTTTCACAATTGGTAATCATGATGCTAGTGGTGCTGTGGGAATCAAGGGGACTTTTCTATTTCAAAACGAGCGAGATTTAGCATCAGCTTATTGGAATGAACCAGATCATGATCCTGGGATAAAATTTATTGATAAATTTGAATTTCCTTTTTATTACACTTTTGAGTATAAAGATATCTTCTTTATGGCTTGGGATGGTTCTTCTCATCGCATCCCCAAGGATAAGTTGGAGTGGGTAGAAAAAACTCTCGCAAGTCCCCAAGCACAACAAGCAAAAATGCGGATTTTACTGAGTCATTTACCTTTGTATGCGGTTGCTGTCGGTCGTAATCAACCAGGGGATGTGATTGAAAATGCCGACGAAATTAGGGAAATGCTGGAGCGTTACAATGTTCACACTTATATTAGTGGTCATCATCATTCCTATTACCCCGCTCATCGTGGTAAGTTGCAATTATTACACATGGGTATTTTAGGTTCGGGACCGCGACCTTTGATTGATGCTAAAATTCCACCTTGGAAAGCTTTGACTGTTGTGGATATTAAGTTTGATTCACCGCAACTAACGACTTATACTACTTACGATATCCGGACTCTTAAAGTAATTGAAAAT
>JBHJOU010000431.1:0-2334 GCA_050329355.1 Rivularia sp. (in: cyanobacteria) | reverse complement strand
TTATTCCCTATTCCCAAATTGGTTTGATTAATTAGCTAAACCATGTTCTAAAGCAAACCGCACTAACTCAGTACGGCTATTAGTCCCGGTTTTACTAAACAAACGGCTAACATACTTTTCTACATTGCGAACGCTTGTCTCTAAGCGTCTAGCAATTTCTTTATTCATTAATCCTTCAGCAACCAGATTTAAAACACTTTGTTCTCTGGGAGTCAAGTCAATATTGAAAGGTGCGCTTGATTGAATAATGCCAGTTTTTTGAGTCAGCAGAGCCTTGATTTGGGCTATCTGAGAAGCTAGTTCGGCTAAGTCTGGGGTTTCTCCTTCCTCTGTACTTCCGGTTGTTTTGGCAAGATGTCGAGCAAGCAAATTTTCTACGATTGCCACTAATTCATCTGGATCGAAAGGTTTGGGTAAATAAGCATCAACACCAGCTTGATAACCTTGAATGCGATCGCCAGTCATCCCTTTTGCAGTTAAAAATATCACTGGTAATGTTTTAAACCGAGTATCATCTCGGAGTTGCTTGAGAAATTGATAACCATCCACTTGAGGCATCATAATATCGGAGATTACCAAATCTGGTGTATTTTGTTGCATCCAATCCCAAGCATCACGGGCGTTACTGGCAACCTGAACTTTGAAATTACTCGCTTCTAAGTAATCTTTCACGGCTTCGCGCAATCCGGGTTCATCATCTACCAGTAACAGTTGTGGTGTCATCTCGATTGTCCTGTATTGTACTTTTCTCAATTTAGCGAAATTTGGTGATGGTGGTTAGTTGTTGGTTGTTGGTTGATAACTGATAACTGTTAACTGATAACTGTTCACAACCATTCTATTTTCTCGGCTTGAGCAGGTAATTGCGCTTGCTGCTGTCCTAAGTAACGCGCTCTGGCTGTCAACAAACCAATTGGTGTGTTTACTAAGTCTACAAGGCTAGCTTTACCAAATAATGCTTTTAAACTGTTTTTGGGTACTTCTTTAACTAACCAACGCGCTAAGCCATAGTAACATTCATTAAGGGTGATCTCTCGCATTAATTCTACGCCGTGTAGCTCATGGAGATAACTGTTTGAGCGTCCATAACGTCGCCATTGACTCTTAAGTTCTTTGAGCGTGGTTCGATGACGATGCTGGACAATTGCTGAGGGGGCAAATTCTAAACTTCCTATCTCAAGCTGCAAAATTCGCCAACATATATCAGCATCGCCTCCAGTTGTTAAGTAGGGACGAAATAATCCGGCTTTTTCTAGCGCTAACCGACGAATTGCCAAATTTGCTGTTTGTCCGTAGGCACAAAATTTATTTGCTAATGTATGTTTTTGCGATAAAGTTTCTTGTCGGTCTGCGTATTTCTCTAATAAGCTGTTACCAGATAACGCTGTAATTTCACCAGCGACAATTACTACATCTTGATTGACAAAAGGCTGAATTAATGCATCTAACCACTGTGGTTGAGGACGGCAATCAGCGTCGGTAAAGGCGATAATTTCCCCTAGGGCTTCACGAATACCTGTGTTGCGTGCAGCGTAAGAACTTTGGATATTGTTTTCACTCAAAGCCCGAATTTTAATTGGGCAATTTTCTGACTGGGATTTTAATAATTCAAATGTATTATCATCGCTGTTATTGTCTACTAGTAGATACTCTACCCGTTGTTTTGGATAGGTTTGAGCGCCGAGACAATTAATTAACTCTGGTATATCTGTCGTACCGTTATGAATAGGAATAACTACCGATACCTGCGGTTTAAAACTATTGGTAGCACTTGTGTTTAATGGCTCTTTGTTCATGAATTGGAGATTTTTAAATAGGAATTATTACTGAAAGAAGAAATCATTACTAATCCTCTAGTTTCAAGTATTCCCAATTAAAACATGATCTATCAATTTCAATAAATCGAGAATGTTCTATAGCAATCCTATTTGTATGTATCGAAATCACGGTGTTCAGATCCCCGACTTCTTCAAAAAGTCGGGGATCTAAATTCTCAGTAGTCCACCACATAAATTATGAATGGTTAGCGAGCGTGCGTTCACGTACTTCGAGGGGTATCCGATAGGACATAGTATGCCGCAAGCGCAAACGACAAGAATCGTAAATTATTGGATCATATATCCATCAAAGACTTGCTGTGCTGTAAGCTTTAACTGAGGGAAAGCTGGAGGTCTAAAATGTCTATATTGAAAGCATCAGATAGCAGCTTATTTCTATCCCACATTCCGCACATAGAGTGTCACAATCGGTAATCACTTAACTTTTACCAGAATTTGAGATAAAAATTATGCTTAAACCTTAAACAATGTTTCATATCAGTTAAAACAAGGAGAT
>JBHJOU010000948.1:0-2942 GCA_050329355.1 Rivularia sp. (in: cyanobacteria) | reverse complement strand
CAAGTGGGTTTATTTGCCGATGGTGTAGCGGTGCGACAAGTTGGTGAAGAAACCTTTAGGCTTTGTCAGCAATATGTTGATGAGATTATTCGGGTGAGTACCGACGATACCTGTGCGGCAATTAAAGATGTATTTCAGGATACGCGCTCTATAGTTGAACCTGCGGGGGCGTTAGCAATTGCGGGAGCTAAAGCTTATGTAGAAAGAGAAGGAATTGAAAATCAAACTTTAATTGCGATCGCCTGCGGTGCTAACATGAATTTTGACCGTTTGCGGTTTGTTGCCGAACGTGCGGAGTTTGGAGAACGTCGGGAAGCTATTTTCGCGGTGACAATTCCGGAAAAACCGGGAAGTCTGCATCAGTTTTGTAAATGTATTGGTAAGCGCAATTTAACCGAGTTTAATTATCGTATTGCCTCAGAGAAAGAAGCGCAAATTTTTGTGGGGGTACAAATTCAAAACCGTGCCGATGGGATAAAGATAGCCCAAACGATTACCAATTGCGGTTTTCCCATCATCGATTTAACAGATGACGAGTTAACGAAAATGCATTTACGTCACATGGTAGGAGGGCGATCGCCTTTAGCTGACAATGAGTTATTATATCGGTTTGAATTTCCCGAACGTCCCGGTGCGTTAATGCAGTTTGTCGGTTCCATGAGTCCGAATTGGAATATCAGTTTATTTCATTACCGTAATAATGGCTCCGATTACGGCAGGATAGTTGTAGGAATGCAGGTTCCACCAGAAGAAATGCAAGAATGGCAGGCATTTTTAGATACTTTAGGATATCAATATTGGGATGAAAATAAAAATCCTGCTTATAAGTTATTTTTAGGTTGACATCAAGGGCGCGCATCCCAACTACAAACATTTAAATTTAATGACACAGAGATGACGCAGATTACTAGCGGTACGAACTGCTTGTTTTAATGCTTTTTGTAAACTACTCTCTTGAAAGATGACTATACGGAATATCTCCGCATAAAATCAATACGTAAACGAGTTATTTATCCATGCTTTTATGACAGTACAAGCAAAAATGAGGCAGTATTCCCCACTAACAATTATTTTTTACATAATCGGTCCGGTACTGATTATTCTCAGCCATTTCGGGTCATTGCTCGTTTTTAAAACTGGCTTATCGTGGGGTGCTTTTGCATGGATTGTATTTTTATACCTAATCCGAATGCTGGGAACTACGGCTATTTATCACAGGCTGCTGACTCATAAAAGCTATCATGCTCCGGCTCTATTTCTATGGCTAGGATGCATTGTCACGGCATCAGCAGGGCAAATGGGACCAAGTTGGTGGAAAGCGCATCACATGAGCCATCATCAACATTCCGATAGCAATTTAGACACCCATTCTCCTAATACACAAAGTAACGCGATCGCAAGTTTTTATTGGTCGCAAGGTGGTTGGTTATTATCGCCTAATTTCTTTCCAGATAAACTACCAAGGGATGTTGAAAATGATCAGGTTTTAAAAGTAATTGACCGTCTACACTTTGTACCAGTATTTGCCCTGGCTGCACTTTCTTATTTTATCGGTGGGCTTGAGTATCTTGGTGCGTTTTTTCTCAGTACAACCCTGTTATTTCACGGAGTCCAAACAGTTAACTCCCTTGCTCATATTGTTGGCGATCGCCCTTTTATCACCAACGATTTCAGCCGGAATAATGCCTTTGTAGCCTTGCTAACTCTAGGTGAAGGCTGGCATAATCTTCATCATGCCTTTTTGTGGTCTAGTCGGCATGGTATCACTATTCGAGAAGGACGAGTGGCTTATCTTCCTGACCCCACTTATAGTTTCATTAAAATGCTAGAGTTTTTTGGGTTAGCGTCAAAGCTGAGAATGCCTGCTGAAATTGATTTATTAGCGCGTTCTCAAGATAGAAGTTCTCAAACTCCAGAACTAACCTCCGCATTAGAAACATCCGTAGATTATTTATTAACTGTCGAACCGTCTGTCCTATCATTAATTGATGAACAGCAATGATAGCAAAGAATAAATGACTACCCAAGACACAATTTTCGGCAAAATAATTAGAAAAGAAATCCCCGCCGATATCGTTTATGAGGATGACTTAGCATTAGCCTTCAAGGATGTTAACCCTCAAGCACCCGTTCACATCCTGGTTATTCCTAAAAAACCCATTCCCAAACTAGCCGATGCTTCCCTCCAAGACCAAGATTTGATGGGACATCTTTTATTAACAGCCAAAAAAGTCGCCGAAGATGCCGGATTAATCAACGGCTATCGCACAGTTATTAACACTGGTTCCGACGGCGGACAAACAGTCCATCACTTACATATACATATACTTGGTGGAAGACACATGAAGTGGCCACCCGGTTGAGGATTACTGGAGACAAGGGGACAAGGGGACAAAGGGACAAGGAGTCATAAATCACCTTTGACCTTTGACCTCTAACCTTTGACCTTCAACCCAATATGTTCACTGATAACTAAAACATATACTTTATATAAAATAAACTTTATTAAAAAAGCTTTACAAATTGTAAAAGTTCCTCTAATGTATAAATATAGGTGAGCAAAAAAACTTACCAATACATAAAAAATAAAACGCAATTATCCGAACCATGACAACCACATTACAAAGACGCGAGAGCGCTTCTGCGTGGGAACAGTTCTGCGGATGGATCACCAGCACCAACAACCGTTTATATATAGGTTGGTTCGGTGTATTGATGATTCCTACCCTCTTAGCTGCAATCACCTGTTTCATCATCGCTTTTGTTGCAGCACCTCCTGTAGACATTGATGGTATCCGTGAGCCTGTTGCAGGTTCTTTAATCTACGGAAACAACATCATCTCTGGTGCAGTAGTACCTTCTTCAAACGCAATTGGTTTACACTTCTACCCTATCTGGGAAGCAGCTTCCTTAGATGAGTGGTTGTACAACGGCGGTCCTTA
>JBHJOU010000070.1:0-6452 GCA_050329355.1 Rivularia sp. (in: cyanobacteria) | reverse complement strand
ACCCCATCTCCCCATCCATAAATTATGAATGTAGCGACTTTAAACACTAACCGCCTTTGGGCGTATCTACAACTAACGCGACCTGCTAATATTATCACTGCTTGGGCGGATGTGCTGGCGGGTATTGCAGCTGCGGGTTTCGCTGTTTTGGTTAATCCGGTACCTGTTGTCTGGTTACTTTTAGCTACTACTGGTTTATACGGTGGTGGAGTTGTATTTAATGATGTATTTGATGCGGAATTAGATGCCAAAGAAAGACCAGAAAGACCAATTCCTAGCGGTAGGGCTTCTTTATGGGGAGCAACTATTTTAGGAAGCGTCCTTTTAACAAGTGGTGTAGCTGCTGCGGCTCAAGTTTCGTTATTGAGTATGGCGATCGCGATTGGGGTTGCTGCTGGAGCTTTACTTTACGATGGTTACGGAAAACACCATCAGTTTTTCGGTCCTTTGAATATGGGGATTTGTCGGGGCGGTAATTTACTGCTGGGTGTTAGTATTTTACCGTCAATGGTTGGGGAAAGTTGGTATTTGGCTTTAATTCCGATTACTTACATTGCTGCGATTACAGCGATTAGCCAAGGTGAAGTACATGGTGGTGAGCGCAGTACGGGTATTATCGCGTTAGTATTAATGGGCGCGGTTATTACTGGACTTTTGGGGCTGGGTTGGTTCAATAAAACTTACTTTATAGCAGTATTGCCATTCGTAATTTTACTGGGTGTGCGTGTATTAATGCCTTTCATGCAAGCAGTGCGTCAGCCAAACGCTGAGAATATACGTACAGCAGTGCGTTCGGGTGTTTTATCTCTTATAGTGTTAGATGCAACGCTTAGTTGTAGTTTTGCTGGCTTGAGCTATGGGTTGTTAGTATTAAGTTTGTTACCTGTATCTATGGTATTAGCACGTTTGTTTGCAGTTACTTAAGATACATTTTTCAGGACAAGGGAAAAGCTTGGAGTTAGTTAATATTTTAACCTTTGACCTTTAACCTCTAACCTTTAACCTATTCTCAATTCACTTATATAAATATCGATGTAAATGCAGATTCTAATTTATTCTTATAATTATCATCCCGAACCGATTGGAATTGCTCCTTTAATGACTGAACTTGCCGAAGGATTAGTAAAAAAAGGACATCAGGTACGGGTGATTACAGGAATGCCAAATTATCCCCAGCGCGAGATTTACGAGGAATATCGCGGTAAGTGGTATGTTACGGAAGAAATCAATGGCGTAACTGTTCAACGTTGTTATTTAAGAATTAAATCCAAACCCAATTTAATTGATAGGTTGCTATTAGAATTAAGCTTTGTATTTACAAGTTTACCGCAAGCTATAAATGGTTGGCGACCAGATGTTATTCTTTTAACTGTTCCACCGTTATTAGTTTCATTACCTGCGACTTTCTTGGGTTGGTTTTATAATTGTCCGGTGGTGTTGAATGTACAAGATATTTTACCAGAAGCTGCGATAAAAACTGGATTAATCAAAAATAAATTCATGATTCGCGCTTTGGAAGGTTTAGAAAAATTTGCCTATAAAAAATCTCATACAATCAGCGTAATTGCTGATGGATTTGTCAAAAATTTAGTTAATAAGAAAGTACCGATTAATAAAATTGCTTGTATTCCTAATTGGGTAGATATAAATTTTATTCGTCCTTTACCACAAAAAGCTAAAATCTGGAAAGATATTCATCAACTTGAGAATAAATTTGTAGTACTTTATTCGGGAAATATTGCTCTAACTCAAGGTTTAGAAACGGTTATTGAAACAGCAGCATTATTAAGTCATATACCGGAAATTGCTTTTGTAATTGCGGGTGAATCTAAAGCTTTGAAAAGGTTGCAAAAACATTGTTTAGCTTGTGGTGCAGATAATGTTTTACTACTACCTTTACAACCGCGAGAAAAATTACCGGAAATGTTAGCGGCTGCTGATGTGGGTTTGGTTGTGCAAAAATGTAACGTAATTTCGTTTAATATGCCTTCTAAAATACCATTATTATTAGCTTCTGGAAGTCCAATTATTGCTTCGGTTCCGGCTTCGGGAACAGCCGCTCGCGCAGTCCGACAAAGCGGTGGGGGTGTAGTTGTCGCACCAGAATCACCCTCAGATTTAGCTGCGGCAATTATGAGTTTATATAGCAATCCTGAATTAACGAAAAATTTGGGTGAAAAAGCCAGAAAATTTGCTGTTGAACGCTATTCTTTTGAACAAGCATTAATCTCTTACGAAGCTGTTTTCTCCCAAGCTATTTCTCGGAAAGTTCCCCGTTTATTACCAGCAATGGAAAAGAAATTAGGAGTTAAACAATTTTAGATTTTAGATTTTAGATTTTAGATTGAAATTAATTGAAAAATACTTAGATATCTTAGCTGTATTTGTCAGGTAATATTAACGTGAAAATAATAATAGAAGTCGGGTTTTTATGACTGTTTTCTGGTTGAGAAATAAAAACTCGTAAAAACCCGACTTCTTTCCTCACAAAAAATTAAGGTCTTATAGTTTCTTTTTTTTGTACATAACTACAATTAAAAACTAAATATAAGTCAATTAAATAATAATGTATCAAGTCGGCTACATGAATTATTTATTAATATATAAGGGTGTTAGGTTTGCTCAAATAAAAAATGAAATAAAATATTAAAAGGCAACTGACATTTATTGTTGTTTTAATATCGCTACATTAATTATAAATTAACAATTATATTTATGAATTCTAACAAACATAATCAGAGTAAATCTCGACGAATTACCATCATCGGTGGATGGGGTCAGATGGGACAGTTTTTTGCTAAAGAACTTTCATCGGTTGGTCATCAAGTTTGCGCTTTTGGAAACGAAGATTGGTTACGTGCGGATGAATTACTCAGTGATGCCGATTTAGTTTTAATTTCGGTTCCCATCGAACGAACGGTAGAGGTAATCAAGCGTGCTGCTCAATATCTCAAAGCCACTACAGCAATAGCGGATATTACCAGCGTCAAAACCGAACCTGTAAAAGCGATGTTGGAATATCACAAAGGACCAGTAATCGGTTTACATCCGATGTTCGGTCCCAAAGTTAAATCTTTTGCAGAACAGATTGTGGTGGTATGTTCGGGACGAGATGATGATAACTTTCAATGGTTGTTAGATTTCTTTGCAGCCAAAGGTAGTAAATTAGTAGAATCTACACCTCAAGAACACGATAAGATGATGGTAGTTATTCAGGCAATGCGGCATTTTGATCGATTTAGTTTGGGTGTATTCTTAGCTGAAGAAAATATTGATATTCAGCGTAGTTTATTAATGTCGAGTCCTACCTATCGTCAAGAAATTGATATTCTCAAGCGTTTATTTACTCAAAGTTCGCATTTATGTGCGGATATTATGTTGGCTACTCAAGAAAGATGTGAAGCAATAGTTTCCCTCGCTGAAACTTACAGTCGTTTGGCTAAACTTGTACAGCAAAAAGATAGAGAAGGATTAATCAGAGAATTTGAATCTACTCAAAGCTTTTTTAACCAACTTTTAGATTCTGAAGAAAAAAGCGAACAAGAACAGGTAACAAATTATCTAATCAATAATAATCTGACTTCATCAGAACATCTTCATAAAAACAAAAAAGAAGGTAGTGAAAACATCTTGATTACTACTTAATTATTTAGGCTCATATCAAGTTAGGATAAATGTTAATCATAAGGCTCGTAGCAATGTCCGGCGGTTTAAACCGCTACTACATAAGCAAAGTCCACCTGCGTGGACTAAGAAATTTACAACCCGCCTTACTGCGGGTTTTGCTAGTGTAGCCGCGACTTCTAGTCGCCAGGTTAAATATTAAATTAGACTTTTAAAACATCCTCTAAAGCGCTACTATAAATTTTTTAAAGTAATTGTATTTTGTCAAATAATTACTATGCAAATAAATATATTTCATGATACAGTATGTCCCTGGTGTCGAATTGGTAAAAAGCATCTTTTTGATGCGCTTTCACAATTTGAACACGAAGAAGTAGATATTCGCTGGCATCCTTTTCTTTTAGATAATTCCGTTCCTAATCAAGGATATGAATTCCGCGATTTCATGCAAAAGCGAAAAGGAATGTCAGCGCAACAATTGCAGCAAATGTTTGATTACACGCGGCTGATGGGTGAAGCTGTTGGTGTAAGATTGGATTTTGAAAAAGTGCAATTAGCTGTTAATACCACTCTTTCTCATCGACTAATTGAATTAGCTCCATCCAATCTTAAAAATAAAGTTGTAGAAGCAATTTATAAAGCTTATTTTGAAGATGGTTTGAATCTAGGAAATATTGATGTAATAGTAGCAATTGCTAAATCATCTGGAATGGATATTTCAGAATTACCACAGCAATTAAACGATAAAACTGCCTACAATGCCATTGTTTTAGAATCAGATAAGGCTCGGAATTTAGGTATAAATAGCGTCCCGTTTTTTATTATTCATAACCAAGGGAATCAAATAAGTATCAATGGTTCCCAATCGAAAGAAGCATTTATTGAAGCGTTTAAGGAGTTAGGAGTTAGTTGACAGTTGACAGTAATTTTTAACCTTTGACCTTTAACCTTTAACCTTTAACCTTTAATCATGATATTAGACTTAAAGAAAAAGACCAAGTTTAATTTACAACCAATTCAGCAACGTGTTGAAGTGACTTTTAATTATGCGGTTCACTTTACAAATGGTATTTTTGATCTAGATAATCCACTGTTAGGGCAAGTTGTTGCTTCAGATGGGGAAGCTAAACCAAAAAAGGTTGTAGCTGTTATCGATGGAGGTTTATTAGAGCATCGACGCGGATTGCTCGAACAATTGCGTGAATATTGCGATCGCCATTCTCATATCCTAACTTTATCTGCATCGCCGTTAGTAGTTCCCGGTGGTGAAGCAGCGAAAAACAATCCTCAGTTACTCGAAAATATTCATCAATTAGTTGATAAGGCTGGTATCTGTCGTCACTCTTATATTATTGCGATCGGTGGTGGTGCTGTTCTCGATTTAGTAGGATATGCAGCGGCTACAGCCCATAGAGGAATTCGCATTATCCGTATTCCTACGACAGTATTAGCTCAAAATGATTCTGCGGTTGGAGTTAAAAACGGTATCAATGCTTTTGGTAAAAAGAACTTTTTAGGAAGCTTTGCACCACCTTACGCTGTTTTAAATGATTTTGATTTTCTTGATAGTCTTGACGAACGAGATTGGCGATCGGGAATTGCTGAAGCTGTTAAAGTAGCGTTAATTCGAGATGCGGAATTTTTCGAGTTTATTTCTGATCATGCTGCACTTTTAGCACGTCGGGATATGCAAGCAATGCAACAGGTAATTTACCGATGCGCTCAGTTGCATTTACAACATATTGCGAATAGTGGTGATGCCTTTGAAATGGGTTCTTCTCGTCCCCTGGATTTTGGACATTGGGCGGCTCATAAACTCGAACACCTCACCAACTATCGTTTGCGCCACGGGGAAGCAGTTGCGATCGGGATTGCTTTAGATAGCACTTATGCTTATTTAGAAGGAATTCTCAATCATTTAGACTGGCAGAAAATACTGAATACTTTAAGAACATTAGGATTTGAACTATATGTTCCTGAACTAAGCGAAGAATCTCAAATAGAACATCCTAGATGTTTGTTCAGAGGGTTAAACGAATTTCGTGAGCATTTGGGTGGAGAATTGACTTTAACTCTTTTACGAAGAATTGGAGAAGCTCTTGAGGTACATACAGTAAAAAATTCGTCATATCAACAAGCAATTTTATTATTATCTGATGCGAAAATATAGCTAATCTCAAAAAAGCTATAAACATGAAAATTTCTCAGAAAAACTTACACCTTACTTACTGTACTAATATTCATCCCGGTGAAGATTGGAGTCAGGTTTTTGCTAATTTACAGCAATATATTCCATCCCTCAAAGCGAAATTATCACCTGATCGACCTTTTGGTATAGGTTTGCGTTTAGCGGATATTGCATCTAGAGAATTATTACAAGGAAATACTTTAGAACAGTTTAAATCTTGGTTAAATGAACATGATTTATACGTTTTTACACTGAATGGGTTTCCTTATGGAGGGTTTCATTTACAGGTAGTTAAAGACAAAGTTTATGCTCCAGATTGGTCGAAACAAGAGCGTTTGGAATATACTTTACGATTAACTCAAATTCTTGCTGAACTTTTACCTGAAGATATTGAAGGTAGCATTTCTACAGTACCAATATCTTATAAACCTTGGTTTGAGGAGAATAAATCTCAAGTTCAAGTAATCAACAGTGCGACAATTCATATAGCTCAAGTAGTCGCGCAAATGGTCAGAATTCGCGCTGCAACCGATAAAGTTTTACATTTAGATTTAGAACCAGAACCCGATGGATTAATAGAAAATGCTGAAGAAGTAGTAAGATATTTTCATGAATACTTATTACCAATCGGTGGTAAATA
>JBHJOU010001006.1:0-2236 GCA_050329355.1 Rivularia sp. (in: cyanobacteria) | reverse complement strand
ACCATGCAAGACATAAAAATCATTGCCATTAAATCGTGGGCGTAAATCAAAACACCTTACACCACCATTTAGTTGGTCTAAAACCTTTTTAGATTGACAAAGTGCTAAAGGAAAACCTATTCGTCTTTCCACTTTTAAGACGATTAGCATCGCCAATTCCTGAATTTTTTGAGCTAGTTTTTTTCCTAACTCCTGGATGCACGCTACAGCAAGCTAAAGGTGATGTAACTGATGAATTTGTATTTGTTGCACACTCCCCCAGAAAATACCCTTTCAATTCCTCGCGCAAAATCTTCCGTCCTTGGGAGATGCGCTTGCAAACGTTATCGTAAGAAATATCTTGCTGTTGGGCTATCTCTGGATAAGATAGTTCTCCATAAAAGTGTAGAATAAATGTCTCACGTAGCCGATGCGGTAAATTATGAACAGCACGACGAATCATAATCCGCTCCTCACCGTTATCCATTGCACTTTCTGGTGTATCCTCACAGGAAATCAGTCTTAGTTCCTCACCAGAGGTATATACTTCTATATCCTCAACTTGATTCTCACCCCGACTACGTTCTCGATGAATATCCATACAGAGATGATGAGTCAGTGTTGTCAGCCAAGCCTTAAAATTAGAAATTTTCCCGGCATACTTTTGTACTTTTTCCCAAGCTTTGAACATTACCCGACTGAGTGCATCTTCAGCATTAGTCGGGTTCCCATTCATCCAATTCAAACATCGATGATGCAAATAATCTTGATATTGCTGCCATAATTGCCAAAAAGCACTGTTTTGATCTTGACAAAAATACTTCAATGATAGCTGTTTCTCTAAGTTTTTTCGGCTTTGTAAGGTATTTGTGTTACATGAAAGAACTGTGTGAGTCGCTGTTGGCATCTTTGTGTTTACCTTCAATTGGTAGAGTCAAGTTGTCACTAAGTGCGAAAATTAAGAAGAATATTTTGATTTAGCATTATCTCGATAAAAAACTTCCAAAAGCAGCTTCCCGCAAGGTGCTTCACTTCGTTCACAGTGACAAGTGTTTACCCGAACATGATATGATTAATCAATAAAGCTCATTTCCTTTCAATCAATTAGCTTATAGCTTAAACGCATCAACTTGCTTGATGGCTCAGTATTTTTACTGAAACATAGTCACAATGTATTTATTTTGCAAGAGTATATTTACTTGTTTATGACAAATTGATTTTGCATATATTTTCTTAATCATTCATGTCACAATGTCGCTAGTACAACATGGCGTAAATAACCCTACCATTCTTAGAATATTTTAATCTTGATATAAAAAGAAACATCTCTCAAGATGAGTTAGCATCTTGGTTAACTCGTAGTTCTGTTGTGCTGTAATGACCCCAAAATCGCCTGTTTCAACCCCTGTGCCATCTTCTGCGGGGTATAACTAGCAATAATTTCGGATGAATGCAAACCCATCTTTTCCCTCAAATTTTCATCTTCTACCAATATCTGCAAAGCCGAGCTTAACTTTTCCACATCACCCACTGGTACAAGATAGCCATTCCCTCCATTCACAACCAAATCATCCGCAGCACCCGCAGCATCGGAACAGATGATGGGTAAACCAGCAGCCATTGCTTCATTCAACACTAGTCCCCAAGTATCGCTTCTGGTGGGGAAAACGAAAATATCGGCTATCCCGTAATACAGTGGTAAAGCACTTTGGGGTTGAAATCCAGCAAACACAACATTATCAAGCTTATTTTGCTGACAGTATGAATGATAATTTTGTGCCTTTGAACCATCACCAACAATAACTAATGTTACCTGGTTGTGTGGTGAAAGCTTGGCAAATGCTTCTAATAATTCTGGAATACCTTTTTCATCAATTAACCGACCAATGTATAGAATCACACATCCACTGATTCCCAGTTTTTCTTGACAAACTGCCTTTTGCTGACGGTAAACCTGGGCTTGGGAAGTAAAGAAAACACTATCTACAGCGTTGGGAGCTATATAAATCTTATCCTCCCTCGCTCCCAAATTTAGTAAGTAATTTTTCTGAGCCTTCCCAGGTATAATATAGCCATCAGCTTGATTGATAATCCAAGTCTTTAGCTTGTGCTTAATGATACTTACAAACCGCTCATCCTTGAGCGTACTTTCACTCCAAATCAGCAGAGGAGTTTTCGTCATCTCTGCATAAACTAAAGCCAACCAATGAGTAAAATGGTGCCATCCCCCGCAGATGATGACATCGGGTTGTTGCTT
>JBHJOU010000074.1:0-2111 GCA_050329355.1 Rivularia sp. (in: cyanobacteria) | reverse complement strand
TTCGGGGGTTCGGGGGTTCGGGGGGGACAAGGAGATGATTATCTTGATATCTGGTTGAGTGCGGAAGTTGATGTGAGAAAGAATATTGACCAAACTTTAGCAGAAAAGAAAGAGTTGTTTGAAGGTAAAGCTGCTTGGTTACTTTGTCAAGTTTTACCACCGCAAACGCCTTTGTTTATAGCTAATAGTATGGCAGTACGGGATGTAGAATTTTTCTGGAAACCGAATAATTTAGGTATTCAACCATTTTTTAATCGCGGTGCAAACGGTATTGATGGAACCTTATCAACAGCTTTAGGTATCGCACATCGTCAACAAAGCAGCGTCATGTTAACGGGTGACTTAGCACTATTACACGATACCAATGGCTTTTTAATTAGAAATAAATTTATTGGACATTTAACGATAGTGTTAATAAACAATAACGGTGGTGGAATTTTTGAAATACTGCCGATATCCGAATTTGAACCGCCTTTTGAAGAGTTATTTGCAACCCCACAAAATATTGATTTTGCTTTGCTTTGTCAAACCTACGGAGTCAAACACCAGTTAATTACTTGTTGGGAAGAATTGCGTAATAACTTGAATTCATTACCAAATACCGGAATTCGGGTTTTAGAAATCAGAACCGATCGCAAAGAGTCAGCGAAATGGCGTAAAGAGAATTTGAGGAACCTTTGCAGTTAGGATTTGCGCTTTTGGTTTGAGCGATAAATTGCAACTACAAACGCATCAAAACTAATGAAAAAGACCAATCCTAGTTTATTTCATTAAAATTAAATGTTTGTAGTTGGGCTTTAGCCCTTGATTTGAGCGATAAATCGCAACTACGAACCCATCAAAACTAATGAAAAACCACTACAAACTAAGAAAATTTTGATGTTCCGCTGTACTTAATCCCTGCTGTAATACCAATAAAACTTGAGCTAAATTCCCTGATAATAAAGCCGATTTATCTAACCATAAACCAGGAAACACTTGGGAACGAATTATACCCTGACTATCAGCTTCGAGTTGAATATATTCTCCCTCTTGAAGCTTAAACCAATCAAAAGCACTGTCGTATACTCGCCAGACTAAATATTCTTGTACCTGATTGCGTCGGTAAACTTTAAGTTTTTCATGTAAATCATAAGAAGCACTACTAGCAGCAATTTCTACAATTAACTCCGGCGCACCTTGAACATAATCGTCTTCGGTAATACGCGATTGTCCCCCATTTTCAATTCTTAACAAAGCATCCGGTTGAGGTTCGTTGTCAGCATCAAGACGCACTGTAGAATTATCTCCAACTTCAACTCCGGGGGTAGCTGCTTCATAAGTTCCCAACCAAGTCATAATACTTGCATGGGGTTTACCATGACTACGGAAACGTGAAGGTGATGCCAAGTAAACGACTCCTTCAATTAATTCAGCTTTTTTTAAATTGGGCATAGCGTGATAACGACGCTCAAATTCAGCACGAGTCAGTTTATCGCCGCTTTCCAGAGGAGGAATAGTTAAAAGTGGTTTGGTAAGACTTTGAAGTGTCATGGCTTTCTCCAGCTATATCAGCATTTTAGCAATTGTTTACAATCCATTTGCTACTAAGTTATCGCGTATTTAATTTATATTTTTCTAGTTATATTTTTCTA
Organism: Rivularia sp. (in: cyanobacteria); assembly: GCA_050329355.1. Taxonomy (GTDB): domain Bacteria; phylum Cyanobacteriota; class Cyanobacteriia; order Cyanobacteriales; family Nostocaceae; genus Rivularia. Next base: position 477 of record JBHJOU010000074.1, on the reverse strand, counting down.
GCGGGCAGGCTTGCCCTCGAACAAAGTGAAGGGATGCCCGCACTACAAGATTTAAATAAAATTTGAATATACAAATTAAACGCTTTTTAGCTGATTGCAATTTTGACTTGAAACACTTAGAAAAAAGTTTAAGCAAAATAACCATTTTTGATTGAAAATTAGTGTTGAGTCCCCACTCTACGATAAAATTCTCAAGCTAGAGTTAATTACCCATTACCAATTACCCATTACCCATTACCCATTAGCTATTAGCCGAAGTATGCAAATCAACTGGCAAACCGTCAAAACTTACGAAGATATTTTTTACCATAAAGCCGATGGCATTGCGAAAATTACCATCAACCGTCCCCACAAACGCAATGCTTTTCGTCCTAAAACTGTTTTTGAACTTTATCAAGCATTTTGTGATGCCCGCGAAGATTCGAGTATTGGCGTAGTTTTATTTACTGGTGCCGGACCTCATACTGATGGTAAATA
>JBHJOU010000725.1:0-7054 GCA_050329355.1 Rivularia sp. (in: cyanobacteria) | reverse complement strand
ATAATCGGTAATTTATCTATTTGTATTTATCACGAATATTACTCATTGTCAATTGAATACTCAAATGCTGCGGCAATGTATTCTTCTAAGGTTAAATAATATCCCGATACTGATAAACTGGCTAAAAAATTTGTTCTAGTTATTTTTCTCTGACAGCAAACAATAGCCACATCAAATTGACAAAGATAGTCTGCTTTTTCGGGAAACTTTGCTAGAAACATCGCAGCAGTGCGGCAAAGTTTAACTTGTTTTTTTCGTGCGATCGCCATTTTTCCTTGAGCATCCCAACTACCCGGAGAACGGGTTTTGACTTCGACGAATGCTAAGGTAAGGGTACCCAAATTATCTTCCCTTTCGGCAATAATATCAATTTCTCCCCAGCGACAGTGCCAGCGGCGATGTAGAATTATCCAACCTGTAGATTTGAGCCATTGGGTTACGAAGTCTTCACCTAAAGCACCAATATCGGGATAATGAGAGGAAGAATGGTTCGTCATGAGCAGCTAAATTATCATGATTTTTACTAAAAGTAACTGGATTAAGGTAAGTATACTTAGTTTATTGTTTTGGGGAATAGTTTGTATTTTGCCGTCAAATCTAACTCCCCAGGCTTTTGCATTGGATTACGACAAAGAAATTTTAATCGAAGCTGATTTCTCTAATCGCGATTTAACGGATTCTAGTTTTACCAAAGCGAATCTTCGTGATAGCAACTTTAGTAATTCTAATTTGCAAGGTGTAAGATTTTTCGCGACTAATTTGGAGTCAGCAAATTTAAGGAATACCAACCTCAGATATGCGACTTTAGATTCAGCACGTTTAGTAAAAGCAGATTTGACAAATGCAGTCTTAGAGGGTGCATTTGCATCCAACGCTAGATTCGACGGTGCGATTATTGATGGTGCTGATTTTACCGATGTGTTATTACGTAACGACGAGCAAGAGAAATTGTGTCAATTAGCCAAAGGTACTAATTCTACCACAGGGCGCAATACTCGCGATACTTTATATTGTTCGTAGGTCAAATATAGCAAATTTCGGTTGAGTCCAATACACTAAAACCTCACCCCCATCCCCTTTCCTTACTAAGGAGAGGGGTTAAGAGAGCGGGGTGAGGTAATATTTGTATTCCACCCAAGTGAAAACCGCTATATATCGCAATCATCAGAAGTCAGGTTTTTAGCTTATATATTTGTAACAGCAGACAATATTTATAAAAACCTGACTTCTCAAAACCCACATCAACTAGATTAAGATTCTCCTACAGAAAAACATCGCTGTTGATCTAATTCTTTCAACCGTTTTTTTTCAGCCATAAAAGCTTGATAATAAGATTGATATTGTTGCGGTTGAGTTTCTGCATTGGTTTGCTCCCAAAGTTCGTAAAAGTGACGGAAGCGTTTTTCTCGCAATACTTTTTCCATGCTCAGAGTTGCTCTTAAAATTTGCAGGGGAGTGCGAATTATTTGCTGTTGGGCTGTTTCATTCAAGTGGAATAAATGAGAGACTAATTCTATTTCTTCGGGAAATTCTAAATATCTATCTTGTAGAGTTGAAATTAATTCTGCGGAAGAATTTGGATTAGAAATATTTCCGGATTGAATTTCGACAATTTTTTGCCATAACAATCGGTGATGAGACAAGCTGAATTGTAAATTTTTTTCTTCTAAAGTTTCAACAATTATTTTTCGATATTCTGGAGAATGTAAATAGATAAGTAATAATAAACTTTCCGCTTCTTCTAAAAGGCTGTATTCTTTAGGAATTGATTTGAGAGCATTCCCAGAATTATCTTTAGCTTCGCGGTTTGAAGATGGAGATATATAACTTTTATTTTTATAATTTACTCCTGCTAATTTATGATGAGGAGAAATTTGAGTTAATAAATTTTCTACTCGTAATGGAGTAAGTCTGGTGTCTCCTAAACTGAGGATTTCCGCACAACGAGAAACATAATAATCTCGCGTATCAGTATTATCTATATTCTTTAATAATTTAACCATTTGCTGACAGACTTTTTGAAAATCTGTAGCTTGTTTCAAATCACAATCTTTGGTAATTTGTTCAATTTGCCAATCTAACCATAAAGGTGCATTTGCTAACAGTTGTTGATAATCTTCTGAAGAATGAGTAAACAAGTATTCATCAGCATCTTTACCATCAGGAATATTGAGAATTTTCAGTTGGACTTCACCTTTATAAGCTAAATCCGCAACTTCACCAATTGCTCTTTCTGCTGCAAGAGTTCCAGCTTTATCCGCATCAAAATTGAGAATTAACTGCTTAGAATCGGTGTAACGCATTGCTAAACGAACTTGTTCAATACTTAAAGCCGTACCCAAGGAAGCGACAACATTATTAATTCCAACTGCATGAAGAGCGATAACATCAAAATAACCTTCCACTACCACAGCTTGGTCAAATTGGGAAATACCAGATTTCGCTTTATCTAATCCGAATAACGTTCTACCTTTATGAAAAACTTCGGTTTCGGGTGAATTTAAATATTTGGGTTGTTCATCATCTAAACTTCTACCACCAAAAGCAATTACTTTCCCGGTAATATCATGAATAGGAATCATCAAACGGTTGCGAAAAGTATCATAATAACCTCTACCTTCTGCACGAGATTTAATTAATCCTGCTTTCTCCAATAACTGTACCGGATAACGTTTATCTTCCACTAAATAGCGATACAAAATATCCCAACCAACCGGAGCATAACCTAACTCAAACTTTTTAATAGTTTCATCTGTTAACTTACGCTGTTGTTGAAGATATTCAAAAGCAACTTCCCCACTTGGTTGCCATAAAGCGTGTTGATAAAAACGCGAAGCCACCTCAAGAACTTCGTATATTTGTTTACGTTCCGATATTTGACGCTGTAATTCTTGTCGCTGTTCGGGTTCTAAGGTTTGTACGGGTACTTGATAGCGTCGTGCTAAATCTAAGACAACTTCAGCAAAAGAGCGTTTATCCAACTCCATCATGAATTTGATTACATTCCCTCCAGCTTGACAGCCAAAACAGTAATACATCTGTTTGCTAGGGCTTACACTGAAACTAGGAGTTTTTTCATTGTGGAAAGGACATAATCCTAAAAAATCTTTACCACGCTTGCGTAAAACAACTCGTTCTGATATGACATCAACAATGTCAGCCCGTTGTTTGACTTCTTCAATAGTATCTTGGTGCAAGCGGGGGATTTGCATGATTTAACAGTTGACAGTTGACAGTGGACAGTTGAGAGTGGAGAGTTAACCTTTAACCTTTAACCTTTATATCCTTGTCCCCAGTACCAGAATGGTGTAAACAATCTTTTACGATAACTTTATAATCAGAGGAAATACTGAAGATGGGACGTATTTTTATTTCAGCAGGTCACGGGGGTAAGGAAACAGGAGGTATAGATCCAGGTTTTATCGCCGGTGGGACAACTGAAGCCAAGGAAATGATTTTACTACGGGATTTAATTTTAACGGAATTAAGGGCGCGTGGGTTGGAAGTTCTTTCTGTTCCAGATTCTTTAAGTGCTAGAGCCAGTATTGAGTGGATAAATTCCCGCGCTAATCGTAATGATGTAGCGGTGGAAATTCATGCCGATTCTGCTTCTAGTCCTGCTGTAAACGGCGCTAGCGTCTATTATATTGCTAATAATGAAGAACGTAAAAGCAATGCCGAAACCCTGTTGATGGCGCTGCTACGACGGGTTCCGCAGTTAAATAGTCGGGGAGTGAAGCCGGATACTGCAACTGGGATGGGACAGTTGATATTTACTCGTCAAGTTGCGATCGCGTCTTTGTTGATGCAAGTTATTTTCTTGAGTAGTCCCCAAGACCGTGCTTTATTACAAACCCGTCGTCGGGAATTTGCGGTGGGAATCGCAGATGGAATGGTAGCATGGAGTCGCGTAATTGATCCAGGTTCAACTCCGGCACCGGAAGCAACTTATCCAGCAATTAATATTAAAATTAACGGTCAAAATTATTCAGAGCAAGGAATACTAGTTAACGGTAATGCGTATATTCCCATAGATTTAGTTGACCGTTTGCAAATTGACTTATCAAAACTTACTAACGTGCGTCGTCTGAGCTACCGCAGAATAGTTTATGTCAAAGCAATAGAATTACGAGAATTTAATATATCAATCGGTTGGGATGCTGTGAATCGTACCGTAATTTTAAAGTCAAATTTAGCAATTTGTCCCAACCAAATTAGTCAAATAATATCTCGTGGTACAACTTCAGAAGTACAATTACAAATATTTTTGAGAGACAATAATCAAGATGCTTTGGTGAAGTTTCCCGACATACCCAAACTGTATCGAGAAGAAGCAGCAATTGAGGGAGTGAATCACGATATTGCTTTTTGTCAAATGTGTTTGGAAACCGGATTTTTACGTTTTGGGGATGATATACAACCGCAACAAAATAATTTTGCCGGATTAGGAACTATCGGTGGTGGAAGGGAAACAGCATCATTTCCTAGTGCCAGAATTGGAGTCCGCGCTCATATTCAACATTTAAAAGCTTACGCCAGTTTGGAACCTTTATCACAGGAAATTGTAGACCCCAGATTTCGCTTTGTGACGCGGGGTATTGCACCGTTAGTGACAGATTTATCGGGGAGATGGGAGGCTGATTTGCAATATGGAGATAAGATTATAGCGTTGGTGAAGCGGTTGTATGAATCGGCGGGGTTTTTGTAGATGTAATCTTCTTAGCTATAATTTTTAGTAAAGCGCTGCTACACTGCGGTTGTGATGTGGTTTCGCTTTCTGAATTCAACGCAGTTTAGTATAAGAATTCCTGCAAAATTAGATGAGAGGATAAAAGAGTATGCTGACCATCATCGTATTACCAAAAGCAAGGTAATGTCAGATGTCGTTAATCATGATTTGGCTTTTTCTAGTCATTTAACTTTAACTTTAAGTTATTATTTCTGATAATTTGATTAAAAAAATCTATTACTAACTTAAACATGAAGTTTAGAGAAATAGACGGAAGAATAAAAATATTACTATTAATGTTTTGTGAGATACTTCTAGGACTAATTCTCAGTTTAATTAGTTCGCGAATCTCTAGTAAAATAAACAATGTAAAAATCAATCTAAATCACGTATTATTTATGTTAATAATTTTATTATTTATAATATGTTGTGTTTTAGTATTAGTTAAGTATTTTCAAAAAATAGAACATAAAAGTTCTCAAGAAGATATTCCACAAGAGCAGAGCGTTGTACCAGTAACTACCAAGTTACAATCAACAAAAAAATTTATAGCTCGCAAAGTTTTTATAAGTACTAGTTTGGTGGTTGCTGGTTTTGTTGCTGCATTTATTGTTCAAAGAATCCTAGATAATCCTGTAATACCTCCCTTACCTGTAGCATCTCCTACTCCTATCTCCACATCTATTACTCCGGTGATTAAAGTACTTAAATTTGCAATTCTTCCCACATTGGATTTTAAAACTTTAGAAGAACAGGAAAATTGGAAAAACTTCATTAAAGATATGGAGAGAACATTAGGGATTTCGGTGAATATTTTCCCTGTACAAAGTTATAAAGAAGCGATTGAAGCAATCAATAATAATGATGCTCAAATTGCTTGGTTTGGTGGTCAATCCTACATCGAGGCAGCCAAAGAAAATCAGATTGAAGCATTTGCTCAAACTGTAAATAATGATGGTAGCAGAGGTTATTACTCATATCTAATTACGAATAAAAATCAGTCAATAGTTTCACAAGTAAAAACACTGGATAAAAACCAAAGTGATAAATATATAATTGATGGAATTAAAAAAGGTTTATTACTCACATTTGCTTTCAATGATAAAAATTCTACCTCTGGTTTTTTAATTCCAAATTTGTGCGTTTTTGCGAAAAATGGTATTGAACCCGAAACAGTTTTGAGTAACCCACCATCTTTTCTTCGTAGTCATGAAGCCACAGCACTTGCTGTAGCGGATCAACGTGTAGATGTTGCGACAAATAATAGTGAAGCTTTAGCTCGTCTGAAAAAAAGTCATCCCCAAGCTTATCAAAAAATCGAAATCATTTGGGAATCTCCGATTATTCCCAGTGATCCCATAGCTTATCGTAAAGATTTACCAGAAAACATTAAGAAAAATATTCAAAATTTTTTCTACAACTATCAAAATCAAACAGTTCTCAATATTATGGGATGGAGTGGATTTGAGCAAGCATCAAGTAGTAATTGGGACATAATTCGCGATTTTGATGATATTACAAAGAAAATAAAAAGTGGCGTATCTAACAGCCAATTGCAAGCAGAAGCACAACGTATTTGCTCTCCTTAATTAAGCTTTAAATCAGAAAAAAGGCAAAATTAATAATATATAGGACTTACGCACTGTACAAATTGATTATGGTATGCGTTCACGTCAGAAAGTCATAATGTAGGGGTTTAGCAATGCTAAACCCCTACGATGGATGTGGCTTTCTCCAAGCCCATATTTTGTGTTTTCTGTCAATGCGTAAGTTCTAACAACTTATTACCAAAAGGTTGTCATTATGAATCCAGAACAAGATTTCCAGCGCAAAGTGGTGTTCTTTAAGCAGAACCTTGGGATTAAGTAGAAGTTCAATATCTAGTCGTGTATTCCATGAAATAAAGAAGACGTTGCATTGCAACGTCTCTACATGATTATTTCTTAAACATTAAATCATCGGATCGGGAATATTTTTATCACTTCACTCCTTCCATTTCCAAAGTCTTCACCAAAAATGCCCAGTTATCCGCAGCTTCTTCAATAATCTTTGTTGTCGGTTTACCCCTACCATGTCCAGCTTTTGTTTCAATTCTTATTAATACTGGTGCATCTCCATCATGAGCTGCTTGTAATGCAGCGGCAAATTTGAAACTATGAGCGGGTACTACTCGATCATCATGATCTGCGGTAGTTATCAACGTTGCTGGATAAGCTGTTCCCGGTTTCAAGTTATGCAGTGGTGAATAAGCATAAAGGGTTTTGAAATCTTCGGGATTTTCTGAGGAGCCGTATTCGGAAATCCATGCCCAACCGATGGTAAATT
>JBHJOU010000035.1:0-3981 GCA_050329355.1 Rivularia sp. (in: cyanobacteria) | reverse complement strand
TCTGGCTCTTGTATAATATCCTCGGATTTTACCCCCATAAATATCAGTAATTTTGCGATATCTTCCGACTCTGGTACACCTCCACCCCGCCAATCTATACGACCACCACTGACAATAATTAAGGGTGCTTTTTGTTGACGGTAAAGTTGGGCTGCGTAGAGAACTCTATCCACTGATTCGCTTAAGTCTACATTTGTTCGCGGTTCATAATTCGATTTAGTTGCACCACCCAAAACTACAATTGCTTCTGCTGTTGGTAATTCTCCGGATGGAATATTTTGCCATTCCAAAGAACGTACTAAAAACCGAGAAACCCAAGCATTAGAGCTAAACAGCAATACAAATAACGCGATCGCAATACAAAATACTGCTACACGGGGTCGCTTCCATATCATGAAAATTGCTAAAATGCAACAAATACAAGCAAACCCAAGGGGATAAAAGAATAGAGGTAGTAGTTTAGAAAGATATAAAAACATAATATTTATTAAGTTAGGAGTGAGGAGTTAGGAGTGTTAGCGCAGCGTGTCCGTTAGGACATGGAGTTAAGAGTTAAAAATAGGATTTCATCACATAACTTGTTGCAATCAAAGGTGTAAGGTTAAAGGTCAAAGGTCAAAGTTGTAACACTCCTAACTCCTAACTCCGGTGGTACTAACTCCTAACTCCTAACTCAAGTGTCAACTACCTTTCCCAAAACTTAATGTTGATTCCAGAACGACGACGGTAACGACGTGTAGATTTTCGACTCCGCTGCAAATTCATTCGCTGTCCAGAGGAAACTACTTCGTCTTCATCTTCTAGAGTTTTATTTGAGACCTTTGTTACGGTTGGTTCCTTACTTCCCCACCAAGCAAAAATAAAGCCCGCACCCAAGCCAGCTAATCCACCAAGTAAAATACTTGTTTCTGGTGGATAGCGTAAAAATATAAAACTCAGTAAGAAAAATAACCAATATTTGAGTCCAGCATCTATACCATCGGAAGATGCGACAGTATCGGGACGAGGACCAGTCTTTGTTGATGTAGTAAATAAACTTAGACCTAACCCTCCTAATATTCCCAGGAAAATACTTAATTGCAGTTGTCTAGAATAGAGGAACAATACAAAAGCTAAAAATATCCCAAATATCAGTTGAGAGAGAAAGCTTTGCGAGAGGGGTAAAAAATTTCCAGAACTTTTTTTTGCCATAATTCGGCTATTGGCTAATTAGTTGTTTTAATTGTGGCTCTAGAGGCTGAGTTGTATCTAAAATTTTCAGATATGGTTTTTCTTGGTCGGTAAATGGTTCTGCTGCTTTCATTTGTGATGGTAGCAAATCAACGGTTGAATCTGCTACGTCTCCAGTACGCTTGACAAGCCGTTCACGCAATATTTCTTCTGGTGCGGTACAGTTAACAATATTTAGGGGAATTTGATATTGACTTGCTTTTTCAATCACCTCAGTTCGTAATTGTTGTTTGTCGTATTTTGCATCCAAAATCACACAAAACCCCAGACGAGCCAGCATAATACCCAATTCCATCAATCGGGAATAAGTTTTTTGATTCATTTCGGGGGTATACAATTCATCTCCACCCCGTTGTAACAAAGGAATTCCCGCTAAATGTTTTCGTACTGCATCAGAACGTAGATGAACTGCTCCTAAATGTCGAGCTAAGTATCTGGCTGTAGTACTTTTACCGGAGCCGGATAAACCGGACATTAAAATTAATTTTCCTTGACTTGGTTTAGTATATTCCCAAGCAAGACGATAGTAATCAGCAGCGGTTGAAATTGCTTGTTGTTTCGCTGTTTCGGGTACACTAGGGTCATCAAGTAAAAACGAAGTTACTTTTGCTCTGACATAAGCTTGACGGCTTAAATATAAAGGCAATATCTGTAAACCTTCATAATCTCCAGTTTGTTCGATATAGGTATTTAGAAAGATATTAGCTAAATCTTTGCCGTTTCGGGCTTCTAAATCCATCATTGTAAATGCGACATCGTACATCACATCGACAAAACGAAATGGTTCGTTAAATTCGATGCAGTCGAATAACATTACTTGATTTTGCCATAAACAGATATTTCTTAAATGTAAATCGCCGTGACATTCACGAATCAAGTTGTTCATGACACGATTTTGAAATAATTCTGTGCGATCGCGAAAAAAGTTGTCTGTATAATCCTTTGTTTCGTCAAATTGCTGCTGTGTTTGAGCTACACCAACGTATTTTTCAGTTTGCTGGTAATTTTCGTCAAATGCAGCTCGTACTTGGGATACTTCTCCAAAGGAACTAATATAATCGTTAGTGGCAGCTTGAGCATGATATTGAGCTACTACTTGCCCTAATTCTACTATGTGTTCTGGTTGAAGTTCTCCGCCCTCGAACATTGAGCTAAAAAGCGTCTCTTGAGGAAACTGACGCATTTTCAAAGTATATTCTACAACTTCCCCGGTTCCCCCCAATTGATACTTGTCGCCGTCGCAAGTAATTGGTAAAACTTCTAAATAAATTGACGGTGCTGCAATGCTATTTAAGCGTAATTCTTCTTGGCAAAAATGCTGTCGCTTTTCTAAGGTTGAATAGTTCAAAAAACCGAAATCTACCGGCTTTTTCAACTTATAAGCATAATCTCCGGTTAACAATACATAAGAACAGTGGGTTTGAATCAACTGTATGGGTTCTTGAACTGCGTGGGGGTAAAACCCAGGCTGCATCATTTGCTCAATCTTTCCTGGAATAGAAACCGTACTCATTTTTTCTCCACCTCACGTACAACTATAATTCGGTTTTAAACACAAAAAAACCAGGAGTTCGCCCCCTGGTATTTTAATGGAAGAAAGCAGCGTTCACACAGTTGGAGAGGAAGCTTGCTGTTCTCCTTCCGCTTCATCTCCAGTAGTTCCACTACCTTGTGGTGGTAAAACGCTAACAACAAGTTCGGATGATTCTGCTACTAATGTTACCCCTTCAGGTAATTTAATTTCATTAACGTGTAAGCTGTCTCCAACTTTCAAGTTAGTTACATCAATATTAATTGCATCGGGAATGTTTTCTGGCAGACAGTTTAACTGCATTTCGGTAATCACAGTATCTAACATCCCGCCTTCTTCTTTTACACCAATCGCATTACCGATAAAGTTAAGAGGTACTTCTACCGTCATTTTACCGTGACCTGCAACTGCGAAAAAGCTGAGATGGAAAGGTTTACCTGTGGCTGGATGAGCTTGAACTTCTCTAAGTAAGGTTTGACCTTGCCAAGGAATATCATTAATCTTTAAATCGATCAAGGTATTGTTCACCGAAGCTTTCTTGAGCAAGCGTTCGACAGTTTTGGCATTAATTACCAAAGAAATTGATTCCGTACCTTTATGACCATATAAATTGGCAGGAATTTCTCCAGAACGACGCAAAGCCTTTGTTTTGCTTCCTTCTGGTCGCTTTTGACATTCGACCATCATTTCCATAATTTTGTTCTATCTAATGTTAGGGGTTAGTTTACAATTACTTGAGCTAATTGTTGATACTTCGCTAAATATACGAGCAAAGAGAATATTGTACCTCAATCTTATGCAGTCTTTAAAGAAGCAGGGCTTCCGTCTGCTTGTAATAATCCTCGTTTTGGTCCGTGAATTGGATCTTCAACAATGATTGTTTGATCCCGACTCGCACCCAACGAAACGATCGCGATGGGAACTTCGACTAATTCAGCCAGAAATTTCAGATAATCTAATGCTTGTGATGGTAAATCGGATAAATTGCGACAATCGCTTGTTGATTGCTGCCATCCTGGTAAAGTTTTATAAATCGGACGACAGCGAGCAAATTTGCGGGCATTTGTGGGAAAATGTTCGCTGCGATCGCCATCAATTTCGTAAGCGACACAAACTTTGATTTCTTCAAGTCCATCAAGGACATCGAGTTTGGTGATTGCTAAACAATCCATACCATTAATTCGTACTGCATAACGACCGATAACTGCATCAAACCAACC
>JBHJOU010000261.1:0-7938 GCA_050329355.1 Rivularia sp. (in: cyanobacteria) | reverse complement strand
GCTTGGGGTATTTTTGCTTACCAAGTTTCACCGTTACGAGATCCGAGCTTTCAGCCTAATAGCGCAAATGCTGGTTCATTAGTACCTTGGCTCTCTGCTGTAAGCGAGGATAATTGGTTATTAACAGCTAATATTTTGGCTTTTTCACTATCTACTAATATCACTTTTATATTTACTCAGCAAATACGTTACCGAGGAAGTAATAGGTTAATACGTTTCATAGCTACGACTGGTGTATGGATGATATTGTTTATTATTTTTTGGTATATATTTATGTTTTATTTATTAGCTCAATGGTTAGTTGATTAAATTTGATAACTTACACTAACGACATACTATAAAAAATTGCCTCAGTCCGAAGATACATTTACTTATAAATCTGGGTATATTTCTACTAATTCCCCATCCCCTGGAGGGGGATTTCAGATTTACACAGATTGCGATAATATCTGAGCGAAAGGAAGTTAAGGTAGTTTTACTTTTCACTTTTGTTTTTAATACTTTTGAGGGTTTGGAGAAATTAATTGTCCTTTTTTAGATAGCCCTCTAAAGTTTTAGTGGCGAACCATGGCATTTTGGTTTTGACATAAAGTATTTTCTAACCTTAACTTCTCAAGCCTTCCTAGAGAGATATTAAGAGAGAACAATAAAATGGCATACGAATTACCAACTCTTCCTTATGACTACACAGCTTTAGAACCTTCTATTTCTAAAAGTACCTTAGAATTTCATCATGATAAGCATCATGCGGCTTATGTCAGCAAGTACAATGATGCAGTCAAAGGAACAGAACTTGATAAAAAATCACTTGAAGAAGTAATCAAAGAAATAGCAGGAAATCCTGATAAACAGGGACTTTTCAATAATGCAGCCCAAGCTTGGAATCATACTTTTTATTGGCAATGTATGAAGCCCAATGGTGGTGGAGTTCCTACAGGAGATTTAGCCAAAAAAATTGATGCTGACTTTGGCAGTTTCGATAAATTTGTAGAAGAATTCAAATCTGCTGGAGCTACTCAATTTGGGAGTGGTTGGGCTTGGTTAGTGTTAGATAATGGCACTTTAAAAGTTACCAAAACTTTGAATGCTGATAATCCTTTAACTAGTGGACAAACTCCCTTATTAACAATGGATGTATGGGAACACGCTTATTATTTGGATTTTCAAAACAAGCGTCCCGCTTATATCGATGAGTTTCTAGGTAAGTTAGTTAATTGGGATTTTGTTGCTAAAAATATGGCAGCAGCGTAATTAATTATTAGGGTTGGGTGGGTAAAAGCCTGCCCAATTTTTAGCTTTTTTGTATTGCTGAATTTGCTAAATCTCAAAACATCAGCGTGAAATCTCTTCCGATATTATTAATGATAGAACCTCATTATCCAAAAATTCTAATGTCATTTACTTACCGTGAATACAAAATTGAGATTGAACGCGATAATATTAATCAACACAATAAACAAGATATTTATTCTGCTTGGGTAAATTACAATGGAGGTTATGCTGTTGCCGTACCTTATGCGGTTACTCCAAGTGAAGCTATTACTAAATCCAAACAGTGGATAGATCAGAGGCTGAATGCGGAAAGTTGATTAATATTTTAGACGTTTAATCCAATTTAATTATTGGAAAATTTAATATACATTAATATACGTTCAATAATTGATAATTTTCAATTAATAATTATCCCTCTCCTTTCAGGGAGAGGCACTGTGACTGTGGGAATTAATAATTATCAATTATCCATTGGTAACTACTACCAGATAAGTTTTGTAAGTGCCATTAATGTCATTAAAATTACTTATGCTATATATGTCTTAAAATATATTTACAAAAATTTAAATAAAATGGTAGGCTAAATTACAGATAAAATAAAGTAGGTAAAAAAGCTTCGTAACTGATATCCAGTTATGTTGTTGACGACGAAAGGTTAATTAAAAGCTCTGTCCTTAAGCTAAAGATATATTTGCAAGATATACCCGCTTATTGGCTCAATTAACTATGCCGATTGCGATTTTGAGCATAATATTTGTTTGTTGAAAATGGATTTTATCGCTCAAAAGTGTATCTATTCTAATAATCTTTAGTAGCTGAATAATAAATAAACTTACTGGAAATTTCAATCATGGCTTTAACTTTAGATTCTGCTCAAAATATTTTTGCTGGAACTCAAGTTCCCAGTCCAATTCCCGCTACCATCGCCCTGTTTGACCAACTTAGTGTAGATGACAAGTTGAGTTATTTGTGGTATGCATATACCGAAATGGGTAAGACAATTACCCCAGCAGCACCTGGAGCAGCAAGATTGCAGTTAGCAGAAAGTTTGCTCAGCCAAATTAAGCAAATGTCTGCTGACGAACAGACTCAAGTAATGCGGGATTTGGCAAACCGGGCTGACACAGCGATTAGTCGTTCTTATGGTTTCTTCAGTGTTAACACCAAACTAGCTTTTTGGTATGAGTTAGGAGAGTTGATGAAACAGGGAGTAGTTGCTCCGATTCCAGCTAATTATCAAATGTCCGAAGGTGTAAAAGCAGTCCTAGAAACTACCAAAAACCTCGATGCAGGTCAGCAAATCACAGTATTGCGTAACACCGTAGTCGATATGGGATTTGACGCTTCTGACATGGCTCCTAGCAGTTCTAAATCCATCTCTGAGCCTGCATTCCCACGTAATAATGATGCTCCCACAACAGAGATAAAAATTGATGGTATTACTGAGCCTGCGGTAATCAAATATATCGAAGCAATGAACGCGGATAATTTTGATGCTGCTGTTGCATTGTTTGCCGAAGATGGTGCGCTACAGCCACCATTCCACAAACCAATCGTTGGGAAACAGGCGATCGCCAAGTATATGCGTGAGGAAGCCCAAGGGTTGAATATGATGCCTAAAAAAGGTCTATCTGAAGCTGGTCCCTTTGGTTCCAAGCAGTTGAAAATTACTGGTGTGGTGGAAACACCTTGGTTTGGAGCCAATGTAGGAATGAATATTGCGTGGAGATTTTTGGTAAATCCAGAAGGTAAAATCTTCTTTGTCGCGATCGATATGCTGGCATCTCCTAAAGAATTATTAAGCTTAGGTCGCAGTTAGATATAGAAAGTTTAGAGATACAGCGGTTTTGATTTGAGTGCAATACAAATTTTACCTCACCCCGCCCTCCGGGCACCCCTCTCCTTAATAAGGAGAGGGGAAGGGGGTGAGGTTTTAGTGTATTGGACTCAACTGAAATCTGCTATATTTTTCAAAATCCCTCGATCAAAAGAGGGATTTTTTTATGGATGAACACGCATTAAAAATGATTCCAGGGATTTCACGGATTTAATTACTTATTACCAATTACCAATTACCCATTACCAATTACCAATTACCAATTACTAATTCCCTATTTAAGACTTATTATCCAGTTTTAGAGCTTGTTCTAAAGCCGATTTTTCTTTAGCTCTACGCGCATACAGTTGTAATTTATGCAAATCCCAACTTGTAATTAAACTCATATCTTCTAAACTCATTCCTTTGATTAACATTTCTACGCACCAGGTATGTTGAGCTTGTTTGATTGTTGGTTGTTCTCCTTCTGGTGTTGATAATCCTTCGGTTAATTTTTGCCAATAGTCTTCTACTTCTGTTTCTGATATTGGCATTCCATTATTATTAAGAAATAGTGCCGAATGTTCGTCTTTCCGATTTTTTAAATATTTGGTTAATGGATTGTTAGTATAGGAGCCATAACGTTTGCTCATAATCCATTGATTAACAGGAACTTGGCGAATAGAACCTTTAACTATCTGTAATAAATGTTGATTAGTATCATATATTTGATGAATTCTTTCTAAATTAGTAATTTCTGCGGTTGATAAACCTGCGGCGAATAAAATATATATTAAAGCATAATCTCGCAATCCCGATTTTTTAGCGCGTTGCAAAATTAAATGAACTATATTTGCGGGTAAATCTATGCCTTTTTCTGTTGAAATAAACTCGGATGTAACTAAACTTGTAGAATTAGTAGCTCCCGTCAAAAATAATGTTACCAAATCTTCTAAAAATTCATCTTTGTCATGCCAAAGCTCATGAAATTCGCTGGTAAATTCCATCACCGCATACCCCAACAACATAATATTAAGTAAACTTGCTAGTTTTTGAGTTGGTAAGTAAGCGTGTAATTGCTCACGCTCCATTACTGTTGCTAAAAATTCGGCAACATAATGATTCGCTTCTTTCAAACTTCGTCCCAGTGCTTGACGATTTTCTAATGGATAATTTCCTGCTTCTCCCACCACCGAACGTACTAAATTTGGAGCTTGTTCTAAAGCTTGTAAGCGCTCTTCACAATAGTTTTTTAATGCTTGATAAACGCCCTTATTTTGAGTCGCTTGAGTTTTTAAGTACTCTCCCAATTCTTGAAACACCGGAGATTCGGAAATCACTGCTAAAAGCAATCCATGTTTATTACCAAAATGTCGGAATAAGGTTACTTCATTTACTTGTGCTAATTGCGCTACTGCTCTGGTTGTAGTTTCTGTTATCCCTTGAGCGGCAAATAATTCTGCTGCTGCATTAATCAATCGCTGTCGAGTTGAAATTGGTTGAGAGTCGGACATTAAGTTAAAGGTTAAAGGTTAAAGGTTTTTAATGAATAAATTGTGTAGAAACATTGTATTACAACGTCTACGGGTATTTTTATTCGCATAAAAATTCACTGAAATGGTTTATTTCCCCTATCAAGAGAAATATAATGTAAGCGACACTTGCATTTTCATTCTATCTTTGTTAGAGTAGGAATGTAAGCAGCACTTGCATCTCCTATTTTAATTTTAGTAATTCTAGCTGTATTTATTACCAGCTGTCTTATGGTAAACCTGAGTGTCGCGGGCAAAGAAAAAGGTCTAGTTCACTTTTGGGGTGGAATTGCGGCTCCTTCCGATCATATATAGAGCAATTTTATTAACAGTACTAACATCACATCAAAGGAAATAATTATGACTACAAACTCGGCTGTTACTGAGGGTAAGCAACCGCTTACTCTGAGTTGGACTAATGTGGCATTTTTCGGTGCGTTTCATGCTTTAGCTTTATTGGCTCCCTGGTTTTTTTCTTGGTCTGCTTTGGGAGTAATGATATTTTTACACTGGTTATTTGGAAGTATTGGTATTTGTTTGGGTTATCACCGAATTTTGAGTCATCGCAGTTTGGTAGTTCCCAAATGGCTGGAATATATCATTGCCATTATCGGGGCTATGGCTATGCAAGGAGGTCCAATCTTTTGGGTAGCCGGACATCGATTGCACCATGCTCATACTGAGGATGAAGAGAAAGATCCATATTCTGCTAAGCGTGGTTTTTGGTGGAGTCATATGCTGTGGATTTTCTACCCACGCCCTGAGTTTTTTGAATATGAAAAGTTCAAGAAATTCGCTCCCGATTTGGTACGCGAGCCATTTTATCGCTGGCTAAATCGCTACTTTTTATTACTGCAAATTCCCGTAGGCATTTTACTGTACGTTTTGGGTGGATGGTCATTTGTAATCTATGGTGTATTTCTCAGAGCCGTATTGCTCTGGCATTCAACTTGGTTGATTAATTCTGCAAGTCATATTAGAGGGTACCGCACTTTTGAGTCGGATGATAATTCTCGTAATCTTTGGTGGGCGGCGATTTTAACTTATGGTGAAGGTTGGCACAATAATCACCACGCTCATCCAAATGTTGCCAAAGCTGGATTACGTTGGTGGGAAATAGACATGACTTGGTGGGCAATTAAGGTGTTACAAATTTTAGGATTGGCTAAAAAGGTTGTGATGCCGGTTGGTAGTAAATAATGATTATTGTACGGAGAAAATTTGACGGGAAATGTTCTTTTCGTCATTGAAATCTGTAATAGCTGGTTATCAACCAGATATTTGAGACGTAACAGTGTTACGTCTCTACATTCTTTTTTGGTTAAATTGATGTTCCCTACTGTGTAGACAGTGGGGATTTTTGCTCAAACTTGTCATTACTTTATAAACTAAGAAACTTGTTGTAAAATAGTAAGCTTATCAATAATTTAATTTCAAGAGTTAAAATATGACTTACTGTGATCAATTACTGTGTTTAATTTTTCACTTTAGGCTGTAAATGTATCTAAGCTTACCAGGGTGCAGGAGATTTTAATATGCTCCGGTTTAGAATATACAGATAGATGAACATACAGTTTATATTTAATATCTAAATACCAAAAATACAAAAACTATACGAAAACAGCCATTTTTTACTTGTAGTATTTGTAGCGAAATACTTTCTACCCCGTGTTTTTATTAACGCTGTAAAGCAATGTCAAGCCCTGTAAGACTTTTTGCCAGCTATCATCTTTGGTCCTTGATTGCCCCAGCTTCAGGGCAACAACGCTGGCACTGTCAAATGAAACGGGGATTTATTAAAGCGCGGCAAGATGAACCAAAAGTTAAAGCGTTATTAAAAGCAAAAGTTACTCCATCACAACGTATCGGTTTGCTAGCACAAAAGGGTATTTACGAGTTTCATCATAATAGAAATTTACTTAAATCTGATGATGGGGTAGAAAAAGTTGCAGGGCTTTTAAAATTAGGAAATTTAGCTGATGAAATTCAGCAGCGAGTGCGGCAAATTTTGAAAAAATATCAAGATGCGCCTTTACTGTTGAACAAACGTATCATGTTATTAACTCGTGGCGATGAAGGTTTTCCCAAACCAATTGTAATTGAACACGAAAATTATCGCTTTCGTTTGTATGCAGCAATGGACTGCGTTTTGAACGAATCCGATAACACTTTACATATTATAGATTTTAAGACTGGTAAGTCTCCTTTTGACCGCCGACAGGCATTAGTTTATTTACTTGCAGCACATTATCTTTACCCTAAATATCACGCAATAGCCTCGTTTTACAATTTAGAAATGGGTAAAAAATCTCATGTTATTACTGTTAGCAATAGTGAATTAAGATTAATTGAATTTCATCTGGGTTATATTGCCGAAAAACATCAACAAGATTTACAACAATATCATCAAAATCAGAAAAGTTTTAGTAAGGTATTTCCTCCCAATCCCGGTTATCACTGTCGTTTTTGTCCGTTTCAATCTATTTGTGATTTTTCGGCTGCTGGAGAAGAATCATAGTTGTTAGGAGGGAGTAGGGAAGAGGGTTGGGGGGAAGAGTATAAAAAATAATTTTATTTTAAATAAGCTTGATAACCTATATTTAAAAGTTTATTCTTCCTTCATTTAACAACTTATATCCAACTGCAATTGTGCCAAAACTAATGAAGAAGTTCCATAAGCTGGTTGGTTTTAAGAAAACTCCTCCACTTAAAAAAACTAGTACGATACCAATTATCAGTAAAATCCATCCCAAATTGCCAGTCTGTCTGTGAAAGAATACTAACGTTAAAACACCACTTATAATTGCTAAAACCGAACCAACTGCTGGTACATTTTTATAAAAATATCCATAATAACTACTTGTAAATATGATATTTTGACCCAAATAATAAATGCCTATTAGTACTAGAATTAACCCGATAACTTTGATTAATAATCTGCTCATTTTATTAGTTTTTTATTTGTTTCTTATCATACTTTAATTGAAGTAATCGCTACCTCCAAGATTATACGGAAACAATTAATAAAAAAATCATAGAGAAATTAATCAAAAAACCGGCGGGTACTTTTAAAACATCCTCTAATTATCAAGCAGAATATTTTTTAATTGAACTATTTAAAATAAGATAGGTCAATATTGCCAAAATGAATACTTAAAGCGATATTCAATTCTTCTAATGATTCTACCAACCAATCAAGACTGCTCGCATTGGCTGATTCATAATGATTGAATAAAATAGCAAAGCGTTTGGCAAGATAAGGCTTAATTTTACGACAAATCAAAGTAATTTTTAATAATAATCCAATTACGCAAATTG
>JBHJOU010000903.1:0-2240 GCA_050329355.1 Rivularia sp. (in: cyanobacteria) | reverse complement strand
CAGCAACAATTAGCCTATTATATCGGACCAATGGCAAGTTTAATTGTAGAAGATGTATTAGAAGAAAATCCCCAAGCAACACCCCATCAATTCGTGGAATTATTAGCTAGAGAAATTCCCGATTCTGACACAGCAATGAAATTTATACAACGGATATTTTCTTAAATTTATATTACTTCTTACTTCTTACTTTTTACATTTTACTTCCGCGCAGCGGTACTAGGTGTAAAAAATCAGAAAAAATCCGAGTTAAAAACCCTATTACCTACTCCCTACTCCCTAACCTCAACCAGTATTTTTGGGAGTATTCCCCGAACTTTTAAGCCTTTTCATAGCCATTTCTAAACTTAATTTCATCCTTTTAAAAGCTCTAGCAAGATTACCGATTTCGTCATTAGATACCTGATCAAAATCGACTTCCATATGTCCGGTACTAACTTCCTCAGCCACACGAGTAATTCGTTTAAGAGGAAGTACAACTTGTCTATTCAAAAATACATTTACTGATACAATAACTGCCGCAAAAACCATCGATACAATACCGATAATTACAACAGATGATTTATTTGCTTTTTGAATAACTCTATCCGCTGGAACTGAAATAATTTGAGCGCCGATGATTTCATTTAATTTCCACCCAAATCCATGAGCCGTACCGTAACGTTGTATCATGCTTGGAGGTGCAACATCAACTGTACTGTGACATTGTAAACAACTTTGTTCAGTTACCGCTAGCGGACGAGCAATATAGAAAATATCTCCACCAGGAAGCGAACGAAAGCCGCTCAATTCTGGTTTTTGGCGATTTCTAAAACCCTCGACAATTTTGGTTTCAAAAGCATCAGCCTTATCTCGAAGATTGGTAGGATTAAGAGTTGCTTCTTTATAAAAAAAGTCTTTATACTCTCCTTTCTTGCGTAGATTTTCAAATACCTCCCTAGCCGAATAAGCAGGTACAGTTTGTGGTAAAAAAGTTGTTTCTAATTTATCCGTTAATTCTGGATTAATTTGATTGCTGGTGTAATCGCGAACCGAACTCATTGTTTCCATCAAAATTAAAGCAGTATTCGCAACTTCCCGCTTAGCATTTTGTGTGAGTACGAAAGATAAAGCTAATCCACTCGCGCTCACGCCTACAATCAAGATGATTAACAGTAGAATTGTAAATTTTTGTTTTAGCCGTAAATTTTTTAGCATATTCTTAACCGTTTTATTCTCATGTAAAAACTTCAAAATTATATATAATTATTTAACTTTCAAATAAATCAAGAGATAAATAATATTTATTACTACAAAAATAAATCAAACTATTTCGAGAGGTAACTGAATTGACGAACTATTAAGGTTTTTGAATAGAACTTGAAACTTTGTTTAATCAACCAGTAGTAATTCAACAAAAAAATTACCTAATTAATTTTAGTATATGACCAACTAATCAAGTATTTTTTTTATATTTAAGTAAGATTCTTAAACGTAAAATTAGGGTTCTAAAAATTCTGATGAACATTTCTTAACTAAACTAAAAAATTGTGCAACAATAAATACCAGTAAACCAGAGTGTTCACTAATGGTTTGGCAGAGCGGGAAAAAGTTAAATGGCGATCGCTACATAATTGAAAATATTCTCGGTGAAGGTGGAATGGGTATAACCTATCTCGCGAGAAATCAACGTAGCGAATTGCGAGTTATCAAGACTATAAAAGAAGAGATTCTTGACAATCCCGCTTGGAAACCATACCTAAATAAAATACAGCGAGACTTTCAAGATGAAGCGGTAAGATTAGCTGTATGTCGGCATCCTCATATAGTTGAAATAGAAAGTATTTTTAACGAAGAAAATTTGCCTTGTATAGCGATGGAGTACATCGAAGGTGAAGATTTAGCCAAATATTTACGAAGAATCGGAGTATTATTTGAAACAGAAGCGCTGCAATACATTCAGCAAATTGGTAATGCGTTAAAAGTTATTCATCGTCGAGGTTTGTTACACAGAGACATCAAACCCAGTAACATTATTATTCGTCAAGGTAAATCAGAAGCGGTATTAATTGACTTTGGTATAGCCAGAGAATATATTGCCAATGAAGTGCAAAAACATACAGTTTATCATACTCCTGGTTTTGCTCCGCCAGAGCAATATCAAAAGTCAGCACCACGGGGAGAATTTATTGATGTTTACGCTTTAGCCGCCACTTTATACACCTTGCTGACGGGATTTATTCCTACAAGTGCCGATAATA
>JBHJOU010000864.1:0-5368 GCA_050329355.1 Rivularia sp. (in: cyanobacteria) | reverse complement strand
TATAAGTTAGGAGTAGACGGTATCGCGGGACCAAAAACTCAGGATTTCGCCGCCGAAATTGTCAGAAGTCTCAAGTACAACTTAAATTTGGTCACTAATCCCGATCCTGAATTACCTCTCGATCAATTTTACGGACCAACAACCCAAGAAGCAGTTAAACAATATCAAGAACAGTTACAGCTTGAACAAACTGGAATCGCTGATTTAGCTTTGCGGCAAAGACTTAATCAACAAGCGAAGCAGGAGACTCCAGAATCTGAACCGGAAGCAACGCCAACACCAGAAACAACCCCATCTCCAACAGCAACACCAGAAGTCACCCCAACTCCCGTAATACCGGAAGTAACCCCAACACCAGAAGTAACCCCAACACCAGAAGTAACCCCAACTCCCGTATTTCCGGAAGCAACACCAACTCCTACAGAATCACCCGACGATGATGAGGAAGGAATACCGCAACCAACCCCATCACCAACAGCAACACCAGAAGTAACCCCAACTCCTGTAATACCCACTGTAAATCCAATACCTACAGAAACGCCTTAAAGGTTAGAGGTTAGAGGTTAGAGGTTAGAGGTTAAAGGTTAGAGGTCAAAGGTCAAAGGTTAAAGGTCAAAAGTTTAATAACTCTTAACTCTTAACTCCTAACCCCGGTACAGACGTAGCAATGCTACGTCTCTACAACTCCTCTCAGTTTTGTTCTTCCATCGGTCTACCTTTGGGAACTGGAAGAAGAGGACGGCGGTCATCATAAGGCATTGGGATGTACTGTACCGAAGGTCTTCCTCCTTGCGGTTGCGGGTACAACTCCATCAGGTCGTAAACGATTCGGGGCAATCCGGCTGTGACGGGTAGCCCCATTTCCGTTGCTTCTTCAACGGTTATTGGGTAATCATGAGTAACTTGTCCGGTTGTCAAAGCTTCGATTATTTTTTCGATATCTTCCGGTTTAACTTTCTGCTTGGGGATGCAATCTTTAAGTAAAGTTCTCACGAAGCGCTGTACTTGATTCATGGCTTTACGGGATAGGTCAGCCATAATCAAAGTCTGGTCGTCAACTTCACCAATGGGTTTATCTTCTACAACTTTAATAATACTCGCAGCAGGTAAATTACCAAGCTGAGGATCTACAGGTCCGAGAACAGCATTTGCATCCATCACAATTTCATCGGCTGCAAGGGCAAGCATTGTACCACCACTCATGGCATAGTGAGGCACAAAAACGGTCACTTTAGCTTGATGACGAATTAAAGCTCTGGCAATTTGTTCGGTTGCTAAAACCAAGCCACCAGGAGTGTGCAAAATCAAGTCTATAGGAACATCTGGTGGAGTCAGACGAATTGCTCGGAGAATTTTTTCAGAATCTTCGATGGTAATATAGCTGGAAATTGGTATACCCAAAAAACTAATAGACTCTTGACGGTGAATCAGCAAAATTACCCGGCTTTTACGACTTTGTTGAAACTCATCGATACTACGGAAGCGACGATACTCCATTTGACGGCGTTGCCAAATCGGTTGCAATGAAGAAAGCAGCAGAAAAATGCCAAATATCTCAAAAATACCAAAACTCATAAAAAAAATTGTTCAAATTTAACTGTTTACGTCCTACATTCTCACAACTTTTGGGAAATTGGATGTCTATCTAAAGACAGTTATCAGGAATTAAAGAATTTTGGATTTTAGATTTTAGATTTTGGATTAGGAGTTAAGAGTTAGGAGTTAGGAGTTAGGAGTTAGGAGTTAGGAGTTAGGAGTTAGGAGTTAGGAGTTAGGAGTTTGGAGTTAGGAGTGAGGAGTTTGGAGTTAGGAGTTAGGAGTTAGGAGTTAGGAGTTAGGAGTGAGGAGTTTGGAGTTAGGAGTGAGGAGTTAGGAGTGAGGAGTTAGGAGTGAGGAGTTAGGAGTTAGGAGTTAATTTTCCCCATCCCCCCATCTCCCCTTGTCCCCTTGTCCCCTTCCATCTCCTTGTCCTTTCAAACTACTGCCGTTGCCAAATTTTAATCGTATTGTCATCGCTACCGCTAACTATAGTCTTCCCGTTGGGGCTTATAGCGACTGATCGAACGTAATTAGAATGACCTTTTAAGGTACAAATTTCATTACCCGTATTTGTTTGCCAAATTTTGATGGTGTTATCCCAACTACCACTAGCTAAAAATTTTTGATCTGGACTTAGTGCTACTGTCCACACTGCATCCGAATGACCGATCAAAGTACGAATTTCTCTACCAGTACTCGCTTGCCACAATTTAATAGTATTGTCGGAACTAGCACTAACTAAAATTGTCCCATCTTGACTGTAGGCTAGGGAGTTGACAAATAAAGAATGTCCTGTCAAAGTGCGAATTTCTTTACCCGTATCCGTTTGCCATATTTTAATTGTGTAGTCAGCACTAGCACTAGCTAAAAACTGCCCGTCTGGACTCCATGTTACTGAGCAAACTGAATCGCAATGTCCTGTAAGATTAGCAATTTCTCGACCCCTGCTGACTTGCCAAAGTTTGATAGTGCGATCGACGCTACCGCTGGCGAGAAGTTGATTATTTGGACTAAAAGCAAGGGTATTTACGCAGCTAATATGACCTTCGTAAGTCCTAATTTGTCTACCAGTACTTACAGACCATAATTTGATAGTCTCATCCCAACTGCCGCTAGCCAGGATTTCTCCATCGTGGCTAAAAACAAGGCTATCAATTATACCTGAATGACCGGAAAACCAACTTCCTAATTGACGCAACAGTTTTCCGCTGTAAAGTTCCCATAATTTGATTGTTTTGTCGCTGCTGCCACTAGCAAGCAGTTGACCATCGGGACTTATGGTAACAGTATGAACCATACTATTATGTGCTTTAAGGGTATTTACGCATTTCCATCTGTGGGCAAGTAGGGACTTGGCACGAGGTGTGATGATTTGTGTTGGTGATATCGCTCCGACTATGGGTTTTTCGAGTAATTGTAGCCACTGCTCTACAGATTGCGGGCGGTAATTTGCATTTAATGTCATTCCGTGCATTATCGCTTGGTTTGTTCTGTCGCTGATGTGGGGATTTAAATCTTGTGGTGGTTGGAGTAAAGTGTTTTTGCTTCTATTATCGGCACTTGTAGGAATAAATCCCGTCAGCAAGGTGTATAAAGTGGCGGCTAAAGCGTAAACATCAATAAATTCTCCCCGTGGTGCTGAGCTTTGATATTGTTCTGGTGGAGCAAAACCGGGAGTATGATAAACTGTATGCTTTTGCACTTCGTTGGCAATAAATTCTCTGGCTATACCAAAGTCAATTAATACGGCTTCCGATTTACCTTGACGAATAATAATGTTACTGGGTTTGATGTCTCTGTGTAACAAACCTCGACGATGAATAACTTTTAAAGCGTTACCAATTTGCTGAATGTATTGCAGCGCTTCTGTTTCAAATAATACTCCGATTCTTCGTAAATATTTGGCTAAATCTTCACCTTCGATGTATTCCATCGCTATACAAGGCAATTTTTCTTCGTTAAAAATCTTTTCTATTTCAACTATATGAGGATGCCGACATACAGCTAATCTTACGGCTTCATCGTAAAAGTCTCGCTGTATTTTATTTAGGTATGGTTTCCAATCGGGATTTTCAAGAATCTCTTCTTTTATAGTCTTGATAACTCGCAACTCACTACGTTGATTTCTCGCGAGATAGGTTATACCCATTCCACCTTCACCGAGAATATTTTCAATTATGTAGCGATCGCCATTTAACTTTTTCCCGCTCTGCCAAACCATTAGTGAATACGATGATTTACTGGTATTTATTGTTGCACAATTTTTCAGTCTAGTTAAGAAATGTTCATGAGAATTTTTAGAACCCTGATTCTAGGTGTAAAAATCTTACTTAAATATAAATAAATAAATAAATTAATTAATTAATTAATTAATTAATCAGTTAGTAATATAGTAAAATTTAGGACACAATTATTTTGTTGAATTACTACTGTTTGATTAAGAAAAGTTTCAACTTCTATTCAAAAAGCTTAATAGTTCGTAAATTCAGTTACCTTCCGAAATAGTTTGATTTATCTTTGTAGTAATTAATGTTATTTATCCCTTGATTTATTTGAAAGCTAAATAATTATATATAATTGTGAAGTTTTTATATGAGAATAGAACGGTTTAAAATATGTTAAAAAATTTACGGTTAAAACAAAAATTTACAATTCTACTGTTAATAATCTTGATTTTAGGTGTGAGCGCAAGTGGATTAGCTTTATCTTTTGTACTCAGACAAAATGCTAAGCGCGAAGTTGCAAATACCGCTTTAATTTTGATGGAAACAATGAGTTCGGTTCGCGATTACACTAGTACTCAAATCAATCCAGAATTAACAGATAAATTAGAAATAACTTTTTTACCGCAAACTGTACCAGCTTATTCGGCTAGGGAGGTATTTGAAAATCTACGAAAGAAAAAAGAGTATAAAGATTTTTTTTATAAAGAAGCAACCCTTAATCCTACTAATCTTCGAGATAAGGCTGATGCTTTTGAAACCAAAATTGTCGAGGGTTTTAGAAATCGCCAAAAACCAGAATTGAGTGGTTTTCGTTCGCTTCCTGGTGGAGATATTTTTTATATTGCTCGTCCGTTAGCGGTAACTGAACAAAGTTGTTTACAATGTCACAGTACAGTTGATGTTGCACCTCCAAGCATGATCCAACGTTACGGTACGGCTCACGGATTTGGGTGGAAATTAAATGAAATAATCGGCGCTCAAATTATTTCAGTTCCTGCGGATAGAGTTATTCAAAAAGCAAATAAATCATCTGTTGTCATTATCGGTATTGTATCGATGGTTTTTGCCGCAGTTATTGTCTCAGTAAATGTATTTTTGAATAGACAAGTTATACTTCCTCTTAAACGAATTACTCGTGTGGCTGAAGAAGTTAGTACCGGGCATATGGAAGTTGATTTTGATCAGGTATCTAATGACGAAATCGGTAATCTTGCTAGAGCATTTAAAAGGATGAAATTAAGTTTAGAAATGGCGATGAAAAGGCTCAAGAATACTGGGAATACTCCCAAAAATACTGGTTGAGGGTAGAGAGTAAGGAGTAGGGAGTAGGTAATAGGGTTTTGATCAGATTTTTGTTTGACGACAAATATTTATCCTAAAAACCCGATTTCTTTTGGTAAAAAACAAATAATTAATAATTAGTAATTAATCATATAAATTTAAGAAAATATCCGTTTTGTAAATTCAATTACTATGTGAGAATCAGGAATTTCTCTAGCTAATAATTCCACGAATTGATGGGGTGTTGCTTGGGGATTTTCTTCTAATACATCTTCTACAATTAAACTTGCCATTGGTCCGATATAATAGGCTAATTGTTGCTG
>JBHJOU010000518.1:0-6000 GCA_050329355.1 Rivularia sp. (in: cyanobacteria) | reverse complement strand
TACCAGTTTCTGCTGAAGTTTGAAATTCACCAATTGCACTATCTCCTGCTGCATCGGTGACGCGGTAGTAATATTCGGTTCCTGGTGTTAAACCTGCAATTTCGACTTTGGCGGGGACGTTAATATCGGTAACATTTGCTTTTTGAGTTCCGGCAATTGAACTAAAGTTAGCATCGGTAGCATATTCAAAGGTAATTTCACCAGGGAAGGTACTCCGCGCCCATAAAACTGTAGAATTTTGGGTAGTGTCACCACTGGCAATTCCGTTTACTAGCGATTGCGGTTGAGGATTGCGGGGGTTGTAGCTGATAGTATCAATTTGCAGAGGATTATCAAATGCATTTGCGACTCCATCCCAAGGTACAAATTTAAAGTTGGTGCTGTTGTTTTCTAATTCTTCATCATCTTCAACGGCGTTTTGGGGATCATTTGCTCCGTCTTGCAATACTAATAATCCGTTGGGGAATTCCGAACCCAAAGGTACATTGATTACATCTAAACCATCGCTTTCGTTTACTTGGTCGATTCCGTTATTATCACCGACAATAAAGCTACCCAAATATTCGTTATTACCTTCCCGACTGAATACAGCATAGGAAGAATCACCTTGACTATTCGCAATTAGATAACCAGTTCCGTTAGCACCGTAATATATTGATAAACCTTCGATATCTGGGACTAAAGGAGAAACATTGGTAGCTGCGAATTGGATTGTACCTTGAGGTATATCGTCAGCTAAAGCATCTGCTAATATACTATAAACAGTACCAGTCGGATGTACCCTGTCCCACCACAGAAATTGTGAATTGAGCCATCTCCCCGAACTAAAGTTGCGGGGATTCTGGCTAGGAATTAGAATTAACTTTTTGCCCGGACTCCGAGGAGACAGCTATCTGGTTAATTTTTCCTAGCTTTTCAGAGAACCGCTCTGGGGCAATCAACCCACTTTCGGACGAGCCTACTCGTTCGCGGTTTAAAGACTCCTGCCATGCCTCTGTTAGGAGCGGCTCCGCCCCACGATACCCTGAACGGGCATCTTGCACTGACAGTTGATCGTCTTGATTAACAAATCTACTCAAGTAGGCACTCATTAAATCCCGATGCATTTTAATACCAGTTGCATCATAATGAACTCTTTCAGACAGAGATTTTTTAACACTACTGCCATCTAAATGAGTTTGTGATAGTGCCGTTTTTTGAGTAGAAAAGGTAATGAATTGACCGCCAGCACTTACAGCCTTGCGTTTCAATTCAGATTGTACAAATCCTGGAGATTTAGCAGAAATAGCCTTACCGTAGCGCCTCTGCCAAGCTTTTACACTAACTTTTTCAGTCTTAATATCTTTACCATGTCGCAAGATTTCATTAACTACTTTGCGATTTTGGCTTTTGGCATATGCTGCCTTTTTTCGTTGTAATTCCCGTTTCTTTTGGGCAGACTTTTTATAATTCCTAGAACGTTTCCATTCTCGCTTACCCTTTTTAGCTTTTCCTTTTTTCTTGACAGTACGATGACCTTGTTTGATTTCAGAATCTGGTTCGTAATTGTCTGGATTGTTTACCCTTTGGGAACGCTGCATCTTTCTTTGCAGTGCAGTAATCTCTTTCTCGTAAGTGGGAACTTTTTCCGCAAATGGTAACAAACCTGCTTTCTCGTCTCCAACAAAAGCAATGTTAGAGATATTTAAATCCAAACCAATTAAGCCGTGAAGAACGTAGTTCTTTTCTTTTTGATAAGAATTTCCTTCATTGATAAGTTGTGCGTACCAACGACGCTTACCATTTAATTCCCTCCACAATATACGAACATACTTCACTGGAGATTGCAACCCATGCATAATTACAGGGTTATTTTCATCAATGATTGAACGTAGCTTAAGACTACCCCAAACTAATTCATTATTTTTCCAGCGGATTCCTTGTTTATTAGTTTTACCCTCAACAGAATGGAAACGACTCGGTACTTTGAAACGAACTTTCTTTGCTCTTCCAAATATGACTCGCTCAGATGCCTTAAATGCTCTTTTGGCTATAGTCTGTTGAGTATTAGAGTCAATCTTTTCAGCTATCCATGTCGCAGAATTAGCTACGATTGTGGCATACGCCTGAATTTTGTAATCGGAATACCGATAAGCTTGACGTGCTGCACTAAACGCTTCAGTTCGTTCTTTTTTATTAGTTCTTGGTATTTTTTTAGCTGTCTTAAATGCCTCGGAGTTACGCACTAACTCCATCCGAACCATTGCTTCATTAAGGCAAGCATTATATAGTTGTCTTGCTGCTTGAAATTTAGATAACAACTCTTTTTCTTGAGAACTGTCTACTACCAATGGAATTTCTGTAACGAAAGATAGAGTCTTTTTCCGAGCCATTTACAATCACCTCCTCCTTGTTTACTTTTTCTTGCTATATACAATAACTTCGACTAGAATACTTGTCAATAGGTTCCGGGCATATACAAAAAAGATGAAAGTCAAGAGTAGAGAATATAGACACAACAACCATTCTGTTGGTTTAGCCACAGTTCACTTAGTTTGGATACCAAAAAGACGTAAACCAGTATTAGTAGGTGATGTTAAATTACGGCTTAGCCAAATACTTACTGAAGTCGCAAACGAAAAAAAATGGATAATTAAATCCCTAGAAATCGCTCCTGACCACGTTCACGTACTTGTAGAATATGACTCAAGTACTCCAATTAATTCAATTGTCAAAGCTTTCAAAGGACGCTCTTCTCGTTATCTAAGACTTGAGTTTCCACATTTACTTAAATTGCCCACGTTATGGACTCACGCTTATTTTTATGACACTACAGGCAAAGTATCTTCAGCTATTATCGAAGCGTATATTAATGACCCGCACCATTACAAATGACGAATTAATTGTCAATGGCACGCCTGATAAATCAGGTCGTGTCAGCATTCCGCCCCGACATGAATGACGTATGAGTATCAATTCCTTTAATTCCTTGATACTCATACTCCGGGGCTACCTGCTTCCCGTGTTATTAAAGTGTCAGTTTGTGGATTTGCGACAAATGCCTCCAGTGCAAGATTGGTACTATCGGTAAATCCAAAATCACTGGGATTTTCTAATAATTTGCTAAATTCATCTGCAACATCTAATTCATAAATATTAATTCCAAGTTGATTTTCTAAATCGTCTAACTTGGGATCTAATAAGTTGTTATATTCTGTGACTGCGGTGTTAAATTCATCGCTGATTCCGGCATTAGTTATTAACGGTGTTGCACCAAGTGGGACAATATTAGCAATAACAAAGTGTTCGGCACCCGCATTGGCTAAAGTAGTAATATGTCCAAGTAATTCTTCGACAAGAACATCTACTTCTTCTGGAATATTATTAACAAGTTCTTCTGGAGTCAGATCCAAATTTGGGAAAATGCTATTCCCACCACCTGAAATAAAGAATAAATCGGTTGCAGTTGGCGCATCTGTCTGTAGATAGAGATTAATCTGTTCCCCGATTCTGGGTTCTCCTCCATCGTCTCCGGTACCCAATTCTGCTCCACCAAAAGCATAGTTTGTTCCACCAGCAAGGAAAGGAGTGGAAGCTGATAAACCAATTTCTTCTGCTAGTAATTCGGGGATTAAAGGTCCGTTGGAAAAGCGTCCGTTAAAGTAAGGTGGAGACGATGGAAAAGTTTGTTCTGTGGCTAAGAAAACATTACCAACATCTGTAGTGCTATCTCCAAAAGCAATAAAATTACTGAAGGGAACTTGTTGTAAATCGGCTTGTTCTTGGGAAGTTGCAACTACCGTGAAATTATTACCGCTTTCGGGTTCTGCGGAGAACTTTAAAACATCCGCTCCTTCGATCGCAACATAAAGGAAGCCCAATTCTTGATCAATGACAATTCCTTCTGATTGAGAATCTTCCGCTTCCCCACCGTCGGATATGGGTAATTCTAAAGTTCTTACTACATTAGCCGTTACTTTACCACCTTCGGTAACTAATTCTAATTGTGCAACTTTATTACCCGACGCTTGAGTAACAAAAGCATAGGATTTACCAGAAACGGGACTTTGGTATGTTGCTAAACCGTAAGCGGTTGCTTCTCCATCATCTACACCGAAGATTGTTTCTAAAATACCATCAGCAGTAACATCTTCTAATTGACGAGTGCTGGGGTTAATCTGGAAAATCCCCAGGGTATCATTTTGGCGATCGCTAACTATTGCAAGGTCAGTTTGTTGACCATTAAGTTCAAAGCCGTAAACTAAATCTACATTGTTATAACGGATATCACCAAATTCTGCGGGTAAAACTGTTTGGATAATATTTCCTCCCAAGTCAAAGACAGCTAATCCACCATCTTTGAGGGTTCCAATGACAATACTTTCTCCAGGATTCTCAGGATTTACCCAAATTGCGGGATCATCGGAATCTCCTGCTAAAACATCAACTGGAGCTTCCTCATCATCAATGGTATAAGGAGTTTCTACTGTGGGAAGTACTGCTGGGGTAGTTTGGAAATCTAACCCAAGAGCGATAAATTGAGTTGTTTGAGTATTGCTGAAATTATTATCGCTAACCACAATCAAACTTTGACTACCATCGGGTAAAATCGGTCCTAAAGCTAAACCTTCCAAATTATCGGGAGTAATTCCCAAATCTGCAAAGTCTACTAATAAGCGTTTTTGTACCGCTGGATCGATTTCAAAAGCACCAGGAGGTAAAATATCTCCATCATCTTCTAAAGCTTCTTCCCGGAATAAATCGTTTTCACCACTAACATCTAAGGCACCTTGGGTTTGTACTTCATAAAGCTTAACTGTGTTGCCCTTACCCGCAGTAAAGGAACGCTCTAGAGATAATAAAGTACCGTTATTATCAATCGCTAATAATTCTACTAACCCGTTAGTCCGAAAATCACTGTTCGCATCGGGAGCAACAGCCACTTCATCAACTTCGTAAACAAACTCTGCTACAGGTTGTCCAGTTGTCAGGTCGTATTTTATAATTCGTGACAAGCTTTCTTGTTCGACATCTGCTGCTGCTCCATCTTGGAATAAAGCGTTTTCCGTGGCAGTATATAGATAACGCTGGTTGGGAGTAATTGTTAAACTTTCAAAAGCTAAATTATTACGAATTCCACTAGTTTTATTTGCGGTAGGATTGAATTTTTCCGGTATTGGTAATTCGCCCAGTTGTTTACCTTGCAAAGAAAACTGATTGACGAAGGGATTAATTAATTGATTCGCATCCCCTTCGGAAGCAATAAATAAAGTATTATTCTTGGTGAGAGCAATACCTTCTGGATCAAGACTTAATTGAGGAAAAGGTTGACCATCTTCATTTAAAAGAGTAGTAAAGCTATTAAAGCTAATATCTCCATCATCCAAAGAACCATCACTTAAATCAATGGATATATCGTAGAAACGAGCAGGATTAAATTGACTGCGATCGTCAGATAATCCGTAATAAATACCCCTATCAGCATCGTAAGCTAAACCAGAAATTCCACCCACTTGTGTTCCATCTAGCTGTAAACCATTGGGAAAAGTCACTTCACCCAAAAATTCTACACGTGTAACAGACTTCCGATCAACATTAGTCTTTTGTACATCAACATAAACCAACCTGTGATCGGAACTGGGGAAAGGAAAATTTCCGACTAAAGGAAATTGGGAGTCCTCACTTTCTGGCCAAAATATCCCAGCTTGATTAATATCTAAATTATTGGAAGGTAAAACATAATCAGCTCGTAAATTACCAGGAGTATTATCCGCAAAATCAGCAGTATCAAACGCTGGATTTCCTGTATGATTGAGATTAGCTCCTCCTTGACGAATTGCTGCGTCTACTCCACCTTCACTATTGGGAGTTACAGTAGTATTAATTTGGGGATTATCTAATAGTTGCAAAATCGCATTATTAGTACTATCACCATCAAATGGGTCAGCGTTTTGGTCGCCCATGATGACAAATTTGGCGTTATTATTTAATCCACCTATATTACCATTATCATCGTAAATA
>JBHJOU010000154.1:0-5281 GCA_050329355.1 Rivularia sp. (in: cyanobacteria) | reverse complement strand
TTGTCCCCCCATCCCGAAAGTCCCCCCATCCCGAAAGTCCCCCCATCCCCCCATATGTCCCCGCTTCGATCTACAATCCTAAATATGGATTTACCTTCATTTATTTGGTTGTGGAAAATTGCGGCGTGGTCTATGGGATTGTCGTTACTTGCTTATTCACTATTAGCGGTAACGGGTATTTGGATGTTTCGCACTAGAACATCCGCAAATAGTCGCTTCGGAACGCTGTTTCCGGAGGATTATACTGGACTACGCATATTCCACTATGTAATGGGTATCACTATGGTTAGTTTAGTGATACTACTACTCTCTATTGGTATTATCGGTACTTTAGGTGAATATGGTTCTTTGGGACATTCGCAGCACTTAATTGCTGGGTTAATTACGGTGTTATTAGTTTTGATATCTGCTGGAAGTGCGATTTTGATTCGTACTGGTTGGGTTGGGGCTAGATGCATTCACGTTAGTACGAATATTGTTCTATTTTTTGTATTTGCGTGGGTTTCTTTAAGTGGTTGGACTGTAGTGCAAAGGTATTTACCTTAGTCAGGTTAAAGGTCGGAGGTTAAAGGTCAAAGGTTTAAAAGTAAGTATCTGGCGGTTAAAACCGCTACTACACAGAGAAAGTCCACCTGCGTGGACTAAGCAATTTGAAACCCGTGCAGACGGGTTTCGTTTGTGTAAATGCGGTAATAAAGCGCCCGATAGAGTATATAATTTGACTTTTAAAACATCCTCTAAGGTTTAATAAGGTTTAAGGTTAAAGGTCAAAGGTATTTGTTTTATCGCTATTATCTATCTAAATTAAAAAAAAATGAAAATCAATTGACGATTTTAGTTAATTTTGGTATCTCAATTCACATTTTCTAATGGAAACCTCTTGTATTTTTCGGCTATCTCCTTTAATTAGGATTACGCTTTTGAGTTTATATGTAGCATTGACGTTACCTTTACCTTTTCTTGCTGATGTAACTAATGCGCCAGTACCGTCTACATTACTTTGGATAGGTATTGTAGGTGGTTTTGCAATTTTATACGCAGTTTTAACCGAACGGGTAATATTAAATGAACAAGGAATTCAGGTTGTTTATGCTGCTTGGGTACCAAAGTTTTTCCGTAAGGGCTGGTCTTTACCTTGGTCGGAAGTACAACAATTAAAGCCACGTACTACGGGACAAGGCGGTATTGTTTACTATTTTCTGAGTAAAGATCAGAAAGCTTATTTGTTGCCAATGCGTGTCGCAGGATTCGCCCGTTTGGTAAAAATTATACAAGAAAAAACGGGTATTGATACTACGGATGTTTACCCATTGGCGCAACCGTGGATGTATCTAATCTTGCTAACTTTTACCTTATTGATGTTTTTAGTTGATGGTTGGACAATTTTAACTGCGACGGGGATTGATAATTGGTAATTGGTAATTGGTAATTGAAGTATATAGTTGAAAGTTAAGCGCGTAGCGTATCCATCAAAATTGCCCGATTACCCATCCCCGATTACCGATTACCGATTACCCATCTCCTAGCTCATTAGAGAAATTCTACAAATTCTTCTGGGACTAACCTAACTGTGCCAGATTTTAAAGTTTCGATATCTATCCAAAGTGCTGTTTTTTCTCGTTCTCCTTCGTTAAATGCGATTGTTTCCTGCTGGTAAAATTTAGGATGTACGAAGTCACATTCAAAAAGTTGAATGATTTCGTGACCTGGTTTTCCTTGGAAGGTAAATATGTTTTCTAAACAGCTTAGGTAGCGAATGTTGGTTATTTCTGCTTGGATTTCTTCTTGAAATTCGCGTTGTAGGGCTTGTTTGCTGGTTTCACCAAATTCAACACCCCCACCCATGGCGCGGTAGAATTTATCTTTTTTGACTGGATCATAGCCTTCGGAAAGAAAAGTGCGATTGTTGCTATCTCGGATTAGCCCTAGAGCAAGAACGCGGATTTTACCTTCTTTATACATTATTTTTCCTAGTTATCGTAAATAAACGAAGGACGACTTTCGCTGTCTTCAATTGACCAATCTGCATTTTCGCCGCCAATATATACTTCATCAATAGTGACGTATTCTTGACCAAGCTGTATGAGAGCGTTAATGAGCATATCAATGGCGATCGCGTCGGAAGTTCCTAAGTCAAGCCAACACCGTCCCCAATCACCGTTGTATTCAAATTCGCCCATATTATGCATCAAGGATAACAAGCTATTTTGATAACCATCTTGGTCATAATTTAAATAGCTAATATCGTTTCCGGCATCTTGTACTTGGAGATTTTCGGCGTTGAAAGCACCTAATTTACCTAAGTAAAACCAGGAATTAAAAAGTTCTTCTACAAACTGCTTTTCACGCTCAGAAGGAACCGTGCTAAATCTCAGCCAAATCCAGACATCAAAAGGATTAATCTCACGAAATTCTATCTTCATTTGATTTCAATATCCAAGCTACTTTTACACAAAGTTATTTTAGAAGAAGTTATGGGATTTTAGATTTTAGATTTTGGATTTTAGATTTTGGATTAAGGGATAAGACTTAAGGAGGAGTGAGGAGTTGACAGTTGTTTATTCCCTATTCCCTATTCCCTATTTAAGACTTTGTGTTGTTCCTTGCTGTTCACTTTCGATTTGTTTGACTAAACTCGCGGGTAGTTGAGATTTTTTCCCTAGTGCTTGGTTAAAAAGAGCAAGTGCTTGTTGCATCATTTGCGGATCTTGCTGTTTTTTAGCTTGTTGGCGGAGGATTTGGGCTTTGAGATAGTATAGTTCTGGATTGTCAGGTGCTATTTTAAGGGCGCGGTCTGCGTATACTAAAGCTTGGGGATAGTTTTTTAAGTCTCGGTAAGCTATAGCTATACCTCTATTTACTAAATATTCGGGACCTGCATTTT
Organism: Rivularia sp. (in: cyanobacteria); assembly: GCA_050329355.1. Classification (GTDB taxonomy): domain Bacteria; phylum Cyanobacteriota; class Cyanobacteriia; order Cyanobacteriales; family Nostocaceae; genus Rivularia. Next base: position 2,397 of record JBHJOU010000154.1, on the reverse strand, counting down.
TTTCCAATCTCTCAATTGCTTGTTGGGGATTGGTGAAAGGTAAATTTACAGCCAGCATTAAATCCATGTAACCCTTGATTAAATTGAGTTCTGGATCTTGAGGAGCAATGGCTTCGGCTTTGTCTAAATGCTTATAAACTTCTCGCAGTCTACTTAGTGCTTTCGGTGCGCCGCTAACTGTTCCTTCACGGGTCAGAATTACTGCTCCTTCTAAAAAATGACCGACAGCTGCGTATAAATTACCACGCAATGGGTCTGAGGAAATTAATTTTTGTGCTGTATCTAAAGTCTTTGCGCTATAAGTTTCTAATGTTTTATTATCCTTCTTAACATAAGCTAAAGATGCCTGCATGGCATAAGCTAGCGGTTCATTTGGCTCCTTTGATATTGCCTGTTGGAGGTATTTTTCTCCTGTTTGATAGTTACCTTTCTCGAAAATTGCTTTAAATGCGGCTTCGGTGTTATCGCCAATATCACGGGGTTGACTGCGAGGAAAGGGGTCTGCGGCTATAGTTGGATTAATGAATACGCTTAATGCGATTACGCTTGTAAAAGCAGCTTTAGCGAAGTGTACAAGTTTTTTGGAGGTAGTTGCTCTGGAAATAGAAAATTTTTTAGTCATGTTAAAGCTCAGAATTATTACTGTTGAATAAGTTTTATATTTTACTTAAAATTACTTAAATAGGTTATCCATATCCCTTGTAGATTCATATACAAATTTGATAAATTTTGATAAATAATTTGACTGGAGAGATTTGAAGGGGTTCCCAGACTTTTTTTGTTACTAATATTGTTACTAATATTAATATTAGGGAACTTGTCTAGGAAAATTAATCAAGTCGCTGATTAAATGGTGTATCGGTAAATAATATTTGTTGAGTTTGTGGTTTGAGGATTTTTCAGAACTTTGTCTGTAGCAAAGCGTGTATTTAATTGTGTATTTAATTGTGTATTTAATTAATGGCTGATTTTCAGTAAAATTAACAAATGCTTCATCTCAGAAATTTAGTTTATCATCCAACAGCTAGTCAAGATTCGATTCTTAAATCAATTAATTTAGATTTAGCCCCCCAACAACTAGGTTTAATTATCGGACCAAGTGGTTCTGGAAAAAGTACGTTATTGGAAATTTTATCTGGATTAGCAGAACCGACATCGGGTTCGCTATTTTGGCGAGAGCAAGAACTATTAGCCGAGGAAATACAGCAATTAGCCGGTTTGGTGTTTCAATTTCCAGAGCGTCATTTTTGCGGTGGTACGATTTTAGAAGAGTTACGTTTAGGGCATCCGGAATTAGGGGTAGAACGAGTTAGAAACGCATTAAGCGAAGTCGGATTAGAACATTTACCTTTTTCAACCGCACCCTATGCTTTAAGCGGTGGACAACAGAGACGTTTGGCTTTAGCAGTACAGCTAATTCGTCAGCCAAATTTATTATTATTAGATGAGCCTACAGCAGGTTTAGATTGGTCTATGCGTCGTCAATTAGTAAATTTATTAGCAAAATTAAAAGAACACTGGACTTTGTTGGTAGTTACCCACGATGCGGGAGATTTGTTACCAATTGCCGATAGTTGCTGGACTCTTAATCATGGTGAATTAAAATCCGTTGATCCATCTGTATTGAAAGCTAAGGCTGAGGAATCTCAAGCAGCGGTTTAGTTGATGAATTTTCAGTGGGATGAGAGAAAAAATAAGGAAATATATTCCCAGTCGGAAACTGGGAACAAGACTAGCCTTTAACCTTTTTCAAGCGCTTCTCAAAGCAACAATTGGATCAAGTTTAGCAGCGCGACGTGCGGGAACAACGCCGAAGAATAAACCGATCGCGCCAGAAACTCCAACAGCCGAAAGGATGGCAACAGTTGAGATTCCGGCTTCTAAGGGAGTAACAGCTGCTACTAAAAAAATGCCACTAACGCCAACCGCAGTACCGATTAAGCCACCAGCCGCCGAAACAATTACTGCTTCAATCATGAACTGTAGTAAAATATCTTGCTGAGTAGCACCAATTGCTTTTCGCAATCCGATTTCTTGAGTACGTTCGGTGACAGAAACAAGCATGATATTCATGATACCAATGCCGCCGACAAACAAGGAAATACCTGCAATTGCAGCTAGCATAATTGTCAATGCGCCGGTTATTTGACCAACTGTTTGTTGTGCATCTTTTTGAGAACGCACGGTAAAATCATCTTCACCAGTTATTTTGTGTCGTAAACGCAATAAATTTCTCATTTGAAACTCGGCTGCGTCTACACTATCGTTATTAATTGCAGAGACTACAAGGTAATCTAAGGCAATACCATAGGGAGAATTTTTTCCTACAAGTCGGTTTGCTGAAGTTGTGATTGGTATTAATGCAGCCTCATCGTAATTAGCACCACCCAATCCCGA
>JBHJOU010000967.1:0-3033 GCA_050329355.1 Rivularia sp. (in: cyanobacteria) | reverse complement strand
TTTCTCGCCAATCTCGGCAAGCAATTTAAACTTATACAAACTTATACAAAACTTAACTAAATTAAAATACAATAAAAGCAGTTCAGTAGGGAGAACATTTACGTGTTATTCTCTCTAGGGACTGCTTTTGATCGTAAAAGTTATCAAAATCATTCTTTTGACGCAACGGCTAATAGCCCAAAGCCGTTAATATAATTGCAGCACTTCCCTGCTACTCAGATTATTTATATTTAATTAAGGTTTAATAACGGACAAAGATGAAAATGAGATCATTACTTTCTCAGAATATTAATATAGTTATTCGACCAGTTCAATACCGGGACTTGGATGATATCGAGCGTCTCTCCCAAGAGTCATTCGCAGCCCAAAACCCCAATGAAGAACACTTTGCGACTCAGGAATCGCAAAAACTGCGTCGTAATTTTGGATTGCTAAAATTTCTCAGTTGGTTTCCTAATCCTTTACAACATCGTCTTTGCGCTTATGTCGCAGAACAAGGGCGTACTATGTTAGGGATTATCCAAGTATCACCATTTAATAAAACACGTAGTACTTGGCGCGTAGACCGAGTAATGTTAGAGAAAACTCTCAACAAGCAAACCATCGGTTCTCAACTTTTGCGCTACTGCTTTGAGTCGATATTAGAAGCTCGTACCTGGATTTTGGAAGCAAATATCAATGATAAAGAAGCTCTAGCTCTTTATCGTCAAAATGGGTTTCAGCGTTTGGCTGAAATGACATATTGGCAAATTGAGCCAGAATTATTAGCATTATTGGCACAAGCGGAACCAGATTTACCCAATCTGCTACCCGTGAGCAATGCAGATGCTCAGTTGTTGTATCAGCTCGACACTGCCTCAATGCCGCCTTTGGTGCGTCAAGTATTTGATCGTCAAACTCATGACTTTAAAACCGGCTTATTCGGTGCTTTAGCTGATGCACTCAAGCAGTGGTTAACAAAATCAGAAGTAGTTAGCGGTTACGTATTTGAACCCCAAAGAAAAGCAGCTATTGGCTATTTTCAACTGAAAATCGATCGTAAAGGACAAACATTCCACATTGCCACCTTAACCGTTCATCCAGCATATACTTGGCTGTATCCAGAGTTACTATCTCAGATGGCTCGTATTACTCAAGATTTTCCTACCTCTTCGCTGAAAGTGGCTTCAGCAGATTATCAGCCAGAAGGAGAAGAATATCTAGAGCAAATCGGGGCAAGTCGCATAGAACACACATTAATCATGTCTCGCTCCGTATGGCACAAAGTACGGGAATCGAAATTCGTTTCCTTAGAAGGAATTCAGCTACCGGAAATGCTGCAAGGATTGCAACCAGCACGCAAACCCATACCAGGGGGAATGTTGTGGAAGCAAGAAAAAATCCAGCAAATATTAGATAGAGCTTCATTAAAAAAATCTATCCCAGATGGCATTGCTCTACCTTACAAAAAAGGTAACGTAGAAGGGTGTTCCCCAACGCCTTCAACAGATACTCAGGAGGAGTAGTAATGTGTTGGAGTCACAGGGAAGAGAAGCCCCAAACAGCACAAAAGCAACTTCTTATGTATCCGCTTTAGGATTAGATGTTGGCCATAAACGCATCGGGATAGCGGGTTGCGATCGCACTGGTTTGATTGCGAGTGGAATTACTACATTACACCGCAGTTCTTTCCAGCAAGATGTCGAGCAAATCAAGCAAATAATCCAAGAAAGAGATGTGGAGATTTTGGTAGTTGGGCTGCCCTATTCTATGGACGGTTCTCTGGGGTTTCAAGCACGTCATGTCCAGAAATTTACGAAAAGATTAACAGCAATTTTGCAATTACCAGTAGAATACGTAGACGAGCGTTTAACCTCGTATCAAGCGGAACAAATGATGATTGCCCAAAAAATTTCTCCTTCTCGTAATAAAGGATTAATTGATAGATTTGCCGCAGCCTTAATTCTGCAACAATGGTTGGATATCAGAAGACAGAAACAAAAATCCCATAGAGAAAAAACCCCTTAAAACAAACGGTTAATTTTGATAGCTTTTGTCATGATATTCTGAGAATAAGAGTCAGCATTTTTCTATCGTCAGCCATTTGTCGTTAAGAATTTTTGCTGAATGATAGAGTAATCTATTTTCAAGCTGATATTAATTTTTGTGCTTTTACTCGGCTATGTATCCATCTCCATTTCCTGAAGACAACGAGCGTTCCAATCAAAGTTCCATCTCCTTGACTGATGAAGCTGGAAGGTCACTTGAATGTTATGTTGAACATTCACTTGAAGTAGATGAGCAAGAGTACTTTTTATTGCTTCCTGTTGACTCACCTGTCGAAATTTTTGCTTGGGAAGCCGATGGTGAGACAGAAGAAGCTGTTCTTGTAGAAGATGATGCTACAATCGAAAGAATTTTTAGTACTGCCCAAGCTGTTTTATCCGAGCAAAATTTAGTGTTAAAAAACACAGCCTATGCTTTAACAGCTTCGGGTGAATTGCCTCCTATTGAAGAGTCAGATATTTTTACCTTAGAAATTGAAGACGAAGGAACAGATTTAGAACCAGAACAGTTACAGTTACTCGCAAGTTTTTATTACGAAGAACAAGAATACGCAATTTATACACCATTAGATCCATTGTTATTTTTTGCTCGGATATCTTCAGAAGGAAAACCGCAGTTGCTTTCACCAGAAGAGTTTCGCGAATTTCAACCATTCTTAGAAGAGCATCTTTTTAACGAGATTGATTAGGAATTATGCAAATTTTTATTCTTAATTAAACCAATGTAGAGACGTAGCAGTGCTACGTCTTTTTAATATATAAAACATGATAAAAAACGAGGAATTTGAGTAAAGATATTTTGATTTATTCTCCATCCAGTAATGTTGGGTTACGACAGCAAAAGATATATTTTTGTTAAATTTTAAATCTATTTTCCTGTCTAAGCCAACCTACAGTTAAATTAACTCCTAACTCATAACTCATAACTCCTAACTCATAACTCATAACTCCTAACTCATAACTCATAACTCATAACTCATAACTCATA
>JBHJOU010000254.1:0-2277 GCA_050329355.1 Rivularia sp. (in: cyanobacteria) | reverse complement strand
TTCTGATAAGGTTTACCATGCTTTTCTTGAACGTATAGATAACCTTTAATCGCATCTTTAATATTCTCAACCGCTTCATCGAGCGTTTTACCTTGACTCACACAACCGGGAAGCTCAGGTACTTCAGCAACATATCCTTGATATTCCCCATCGAAGTTAAAAATTACTTGAAATTTCACGACTAATCAACCTTTAATCACAAACCCACAGCATAAATATAACAATTTAAACGTTAAAGGTAATGGGTATTAAACTCCGCGTGACTTTGCGTTTACCTCTGCGTGACTCTGCGTTTAAAAAAATACATTTCTACGTAGAATCCGCATAGATGCTTACGTTCCGCTAGCGACCCTCAGCTTAATGGTATAAATAAGCTCGGATATTGTAATATCTGTAAATTCCCAAGGTCATGACAAAATGTATTTTAAAACACTAATAACTAAGTCAATACTTGTTAGTTCTTTACTCTTACTTTCTTCTCCCGCAATTGCTCAAACACCGCAAGATAAACCCAATCCAAATTTAGATCGTTTTCCTCAACCTATTCCTAATCCTCAACCTCTTCCCACGGAGGAACCGACTATTTCTCCTCCACAAATGGAAACGATACCGGAACAAGATAGTAATATTACTATTCCTGTAAGTAAAATTGAGGTAACTGGTAACACTTTATTTAATTCAGATATTGAGAATATTGTTAAATTGAATGAAAATCGCAATTTAACTTTAACTGAATTAAGAACTGTTGCCGATGCGATTACTAAATTATATTTACAAAAAGGTTACATTACATCAAGGGCTGTTTTAGCAGACCAAGAAATTCAAAATGGTGTGGTTAAAATAATTGTAGTAGAAGGTTCTTTAGAAAAAATTCAGGTCGAAGGTAATCGACGTTTAAATTCATCTTATATCAGAAGTCGCATTAAGTTAGGTGGGAAAACACCATTAAATCAAATCGATATTGAAAATCAACTCAGGTTATTAAGAGTTGATCCACTATTAAGTAATATTGAAGCGACTTTACAACCGGGTAATAATTTGGGTGAAAGTATTCTTGTCGTAAAAATAGAAGAAGCACCCCAATTTAATCCCTTTTTTGGTGTTGATAATTATTCATCTCCTAGTGTTGGTTCGGAAAGGTTTGGAGGAGGTTTTAATTATCGGAATGTAAGTGGAATTGGTGATGAATTCACAGCTTCATATTATCGTTCTACTACCGGGGGTTCCAATGTTTTTGATGTGAATTACCAAGTTCCAATTAATCCCAAAAATGGAACAATTAGATTAAGATATGCTCCCAGCGATAGTAAAATTACTGCTCCTGAATTCGCTGATTTTGATATTACTTCCGATAGTCAATTATATGAAATTAGTTATCGTCAACCCTTAACTCGGACTCCCAGTGAAGAATTTGCCTTGTCTTTAGCGTTTACCTTACAAAACGGTCAAACCTTCCTCGGAGGGACACCCACACCCTTTGGAGAAGGACCTGATAGTCAAGGGAACAGTCGTACTAGAATAGTAAAATTTGGACAAGATTATATTAAACGAGATTTACAGGGTGCTTGGGGATTGCGATCGCAATTTAATCTCGGTGTGGATATTTTCGATGCTACGGTGAATTCGGATTCTCAACCGGATGGACGTTTTTTTAGTTGGTTGGGACAAATTCAAAGGGTACAAAGGTTAAATAAAAATAATTTATTAATTGCTCAAGCTGAATTACAACTCACACCAGATAGTTTACTGAGTAATCAACAGTTTTATCTGGGTGGGGGACAATCTTTACGGGGTTATCGACAAAATGCTCGCTCTGGGGATAATGGTTTTCGTGTTTCTCTAGAAGATCGAATTACGATTGTTAACGGTACCGATAAAACATCATCTTTGCAATTAGCACCTTTTATCGAAATGGGTGCAGTTTGGAATCATCCTGATAATCCGAATCAACTTAATAATCAAACATTTCTCAGTGCTGCTGGTTTGGGGTTGATTGTACAACCAACAGGAAATACTTTTATTCGACTTGATTATGCTGTTCCTTTTATTAAACTTGATGATAAAGGTACAAATGCTCAAGATGAAGGGTTCTTTTTCAGTTTTGGTTATAATCCTTAATTTATTTTGTTTTAATTGCATAATTTATCAAATCGCAACGTAATAGGTGATAGTTCTACTTTTTCATCCCAATAATCAGGAATTAAATCATGTCACGCTACTTAAAGCTTCTACCTTCATTACTAATCGTTTTAGCTGGAACTTTTGTACTTACACCTT
>JBHJOU010000794.1:0-4145 GCA_050329355.1 Rivularia sp. (in: cyanobacteria) | reverse complement strand
CTATCGAGGGAGATATCATTCCAAGATTGATTGACGAAATTCCTATTTTAGCTGTGGCGGCAGTATTTGCCGAGGGTACTACTGTAATTAAAGATGCCGGAGAATTGCGAGTTAAGGAGAGCGATCGCATTACCGCAATGGCAGATCAACTTAATGCAATGGGAGCTAGAGTAAATGAATTAGCTGATGGAATGGAAATCACTGGCGGTACTGCTCTTACTGGTGCCGAACTTGACAGTTTTACCGACCATCGCATTGCCATGAGTTTGGCGATCGCGGCTTTGAATGCATCCGGTTCGACTACAATTAATCGTGCGGAAGCTGCGTCAGTTTCTTATCCGGATTTCTTTGATACTCTTAAGGCAATTATTTAATTAAATTAATTGAATGTAATAATTCTTATCCTTTGTTTTAGTGAAGGGTAAGAATTAATTTGAATTAATTTGAAGAGGTAAAAGGGATTGAGAGTTTGTATATTACAGCCTTCAAAAATCTAGCAAAACTTGAAAAATGCTATGGGAGTTAGGGTAATTGAATTAGCGGATGGGTTTGATTGAAAATTGTATTTGTTACTAATTCTTGAGCTTAAATAGTTATTCCACTATCAAAAAGCCCCCTTTAATAAGGGGGGTTGGAAATATAATATTTACCGATAATCCTGTCGTTGAATATCTTTTAATTTTGCTGCATTTCTCATCCCATAATCTGCGCGAGTAAATCGATTTAACTGGGTTTCAAAAAAGTCCCGGTTTGCTTGTAAATGTTCGGGATTTGTATCATCTAAAGGATATAAAGTTGCTGTGCGTAAAGCTTGAATTACTGCTGATGTAACATTGTACATGGAACGTTGAAAACTAATTCCTAATTGAATCAACATATCATCTTCACCGCGACAATATTGTTGATAATAATCAATTAAATATTGGGGAAGAAAATGCAGCATATCTTGCATTAATAATGTGGGTGGAATTCCTGCGGTACCTACGGGAAATACATCAGCATACAGAATTCCATAATGAAAATCTTTTTGTTCCGAAGGTATTTGCTTTGCTTGAGCGTTGTAAGATTTTGTCCCTCTGAAAGGAGCAGTACGATAAAATACTGCTTCTACATAAGGTAATGCAGCTTCATTTAACCATACAAAACCTTTTGATTTGGGAATTACTTCGTAACATTCATCCCCTACATAAACGTGATGATAAATCGGACGATTTGCAACTGCAAAAATACCATTTACTAAAAAGTCCATTGCTTGGGGTACAGTTGTCAGTTTCCCTTCGTCATACATATCTGACATTTCAAAGAAAACTGGTGCCATTACTTCCCAAAATAAACCCAAATTAGAATAATAAGAAGCTTGACGACACTGCTCTAAAAACATATCTGGGAACAGTTTATAAAGCCCCTGCATCACAGGATTACCTTTAAAATAGGCTTTGATTGCTCTATGTGCATTTTGCTTGTATTCTTCAGTATCTAAATAATCATCAAATTTACCTAAACCCATATCTTTTCCATGCCAGAGCATCGCTCGCATACAGGCTTCAGCAAATTCCATATTGATTCTGTCGTGAAGTAAATGATGTAGTAATTTGGGGATTTTCCCAGTTTCACCCTTCTCGATAAATGCTAAAAGTTCCGGATGTGCTGTAGCTTCACCGCGCCAAACTCTTAATTCGGCATCATCACCAGCATAATGATTGTGTCTTTGTAAATACTCTTTAGGTAAGAAATATTTGAAAAAGGGAAAAGGATTTAAAAACTCTCTTTCGGCAATATAAAGTAAATCCCGCCAATAAAAATCCATTGGTACCGCGTATGCTTTATAAAGACCGATAATTTGCATCAAGTTTTCTGGTGTATCCGGTAACATCGAACCACCAGCTTCTAAACGGTGAATTACTTCTGCAAATTCATGATTTGATGGTGGTAATTTTGCTGTTTTTTGCTCTGATATTTGTACCATTTTAGTTGTTAAATAAAGGAGTTATTTTTATTCTTGATAGGGAATAGGGAATAGGGAGAACACTTAAGAGTTACTTCTATCCCAGCCTAAAACAATCCATCTCTACAAAATCTCTTTCCTCTCTCTTGAAAAGTTGCTCATGGGGGAGACCCCCAAGACCGCACTTTATGTCCTAACGGACACGCTTCGCTAACGCTGCGTTCTCTGCGCCTAGTAAGGGTTTTTTTCGGTGGGTAATTTCTGATAATTTTTAATTTTTATTCAACGCTATTTGTGGGATTACCGATTTTTGAATAGCGGGAATATCAGCTACCATTGCAGTAGTTGTAGGTTCGCTCCAACGCACTAACCAAGTGGGTTGTATTCCCAAAAATATGATTAAAGCTGCTAATATTAATGCTGGCATTTTTTCAGACCAAAAAACTTGGGGATAATAAGCTAAGTTATTATCAAGTTTGCCAAAACAGGTACGATTAAGCAAAATTACAAAGTACACTGCCGTTAAACCTGTAGCGACAACGCACAATAATGTTTGAATTGGAAAGACGCTAAAACTGCCTTGAAATGCCAGAAATTCCGCTATAAACCCTGTCATTCCCGGAATACCAGCACTAGCCATACCACCTAATACAAGTAAAGCGCTAATCAGTGGTAAGCCTCGAATCGGACTCATTAAACCATTAAGCTTATCTAATTCGCGAGTTCCGACTTTGCTTTCTACAACTCCCACTAAATGGAACAGGATGGCTAAAATTATACCGTGGCTGAACATTTGGGAAACTGCACCCACCAAAGCCAAAGGTGTACTGGCTGCGGCTGCTAGTAGGATATAACCCATATGACCAATGGAACTATATGCTACCATGCGTTTGATATCCTTTTGCGCGATCGCGGTTACTGCTCCATAGATGGCACTAATTGCTCCCCAAATTGCTAAAGTCGGTGCAAAGGTACTCCAAGTTTCGGGAAATAAACTCAATCCAAACCTTAAAATCCCGTAGGTTCCCAATTTAGCCAACACTCCACCCAAAAGAATCGCCACAGGTGTGTTTGCTTCTACGTAAGCATCGGGTAACCATGTATGTAGAGGAACTAAAGGTATTTTAATTCCAAAGCCGAGGATGATTCCTACAAGTAATAATGATTGCAGTGTTGCGGATAAATTTTGAGTAGAAATTGCATCATAATTGAAACTAGATGAACCACTCAGCCAAACTATACCCAAGAAAGTAGCTAAAATTAAAATTCCGGAAACAGCGGTATAAATGAGGAATTTGATCGCCGCATAGCTGCGTTTTTCTCCACCCCAAATCGAAATTAATAGGTAAAAAGGAATTAATTCGAGTTCGTAAAATAGGAAGAATAGTAGTAAATTTTGTGCTGAAAAAGCACCTGCAACACCACCACTAACTAGGAGAATTAGAGAATAAAAAAGTCTAGATCGTGGGGTTTCTTTACTGCTGCTGTAAATAGCAATCCAGGTGAGAAAACTATTTAAAAACAACATTAATATTGAAAGTCCATCAACTCCCAATTGATAGTTTAAACCAAGAGTTTCATTCCAAGGTAGATATTCTTGTAACTGAATGCTGGGATTATTGATGTCGAATCGAAATAGTAAAAATAGGTTCCATACAAAAGTAATGGCTGCAATCAATCCAGCCCCCAAACGAATTCGATTTGTAGGAACTTTTGCAGGTAATAAAGCGATTATCATCGCCCCAAAAATAGGTATCCAAATTAAAGCGCTGATCATATTAGTTCACAGTTGACAGTGGACAGTTATTAGTTGTTAGTTGTTGTTTTATATTTGTTACTCATAATTATGGACTTCCAAATTAAAAAAAACATCCATTTTAGATTGGGTGGTGCGAGCAAGATGCTTGTCCTTGGGGACACGCTGCGCTAACGCACTACTGTCATTGAAAAAATTCTTTTTTGCAAGTACCTTAACCTCTAACCTTTAACCTTAAAACATCATTTCTAAAAATTGATTTCCCCAATATTGCCAAGTCACAATTATTCCTAAAATACCGACTCCTAAAAGTACGGTGAACATATAAAATTGAGTTTGTCCAGTATTACTGTATTTTAAACCTTCCCCACCACCAAGAGATACTAATCCAACTAAATTAACGATGCCATCAACCACAAAGCGGTCAACCATATCTGTTAATTT
>JBHJOU010000170.1:0-5331 GCA_050329355.1 Rivularia sp. (in: cyanobacteria) | reverse complement strand
GCGAGTTTCTGCACCAAACTTTCCGATACCTGTGCTAGTGAAGTTGGTAAAGCCTATGGTAAACGCACTTTTTTGATTACGACTTTACAACCAGTATCGCGAGGAACTGAAGGTGCTATCAGTCTTGAAGGAACCGTAGCGGGAATCTTTGCTTCGGTGGTATTGGCAATTCTGGGATGGAGTCTGAGCTTAATTGATGTGTGGGGTATTGTATGGTGCGTATTAGCAGCATTTATTGCCACTAATTTAGAAAGCCTAATTGGAGCAACATTGCAATCCCGATGGCAGTGGTTGACTAATGAATTAGTTAATGTTCTCAACACTTTGATAGGAGCTGCTAGTGCGATGCTATTTGCCTGGATGCGAGCAAATATTATTTAGAATATAATGTGTTTTCAAATACAAGTTGTTAAAAATGCCCAAATCTATAAGTATTTATACATAATATTTATCAAGATTTGTTGCAGTATTACTGCAAGACAACTTGGCATTACAATAGCATTGTCCTTATTAAGTGTCAGTAGAATAGGATTTGTTTCAATTTTATTGCTGTATATTTTTTAAGGTAATTTCTAAGTAAGCATTTTATGGAATCTTCATCGTTTTTGACTGTTGATGACCGATTAATTTCAGTACAGCAGGCAGTACAACACTTACAAATTAGTGGAAAATTAGGGCAGTTTATTAGGGATATTCTGCGCCAAGATGTGATTGAGCAAGAAATTAAAGCTAGAACTGAGATAGAATTGTCTCCAGCTTTAACTGAACAAGCAATTATTGATTTTCGACTCAAAAATGAACTTAGCGATCCTCAAAAGTTTCAGGATTGGTTAAATAGTAGCGGTACCGATTATGATACATTTCACGCCACAGTTGCTTTTGGATTTAAGTTGGAAAAGCTGAAAAGCGCGATCGCAGATCAAAAGTTAGGGGAATATTTTATTGAAAGAAAGATTTTTTTAGATAGAGTAGTACTTTCTCGGATTATTGTTGATAATCGGGAGTTAGCCGAGGAGTTGCACACCCAAATTGAAGAAGGAACTAGTTTTGAGCAGCTGGCGAGGGAATATTCCTTAGCTGACGACAAGATTGTTAACGGTATGATGGGACCAGTCAGTCGCGGAACAATGCCCGATAAACTGCGAGCTGCTGTAGATGTAGCTGATTCTGGAGATATTTTAGGACCAATACAGCTAGAAGAACGCTATGGATTGTTTCGTTTAGAACAACTTTTACCAGCATCATTAGAAGATACTCAACTCAAGCAAGCACTACAAAATGAACTTTTCGAGAAATGGCTAGCAGAGAAAATTCAAAAGCTGACAGTCAAACTACAAGTAAAATAAAGCTTTCAGATGATCAAGTTCATCAAGCAACAGTTTTAGATTCGCCAGCTTGGCATCAACCACCTTTATGCTGGTTAAGTGCCGAACAAAAAACTCTGTTGCAACACGGCTCGGATATTATTGATTTTCGTTTAGGAGAGAAAATTTGGTACCAAGATACAGATGGTTATCAATTTCTGATCGTTTCTGGCAAAGTCCGCCTGCGTCAAGAAGGTGTTGGTAAGCCTTTAGCCACCTTAGAAGCAGGAGATTGGTTTGGTGATTTAAATAATTATCCCACAGAATGTAAAGCTGTAGCAGCGAGTAAAGAAGTTTTATTGCTGCGTACCGATACAGGATTATGGGCAGAATTATCCACACCGCAAATTGAAGAGTTTTGGGTAGGGGGACAAGGGGACAAGGGGACAAGGGGACAAGGAGACAAGGAGACAAGGGGACAAGGAGACAAGGAGACAAGGGGACAAGATGAGAATCTAGAAAACAATTCTCCCCATCCCCCCATCTCCCCATCGCCCCATGCTCTGCCTACTCTTCCGATCACATCGGGTTATCCGTTCGTTTATAGCTCGAATAGTGCTGCGGCTTGCTTGACGATGGTGGCGCAGTTTCTGGAAATTTCGGTGAAATTGGAATGGGTACAGCGTCAATTGCGATCGCAACGTCCCAAAAACGTCGTTGAAGCTGGTGAGAAGCTGGGTTTGCTGTTGCGGAGGTTGCGAGTGAGTTGGGATGATTTACAGCAACTTACTTTTCCAGCTTTATTGTTATGGGGTGAATCGGATTCAGCTAATTGGGTAGTAGCTTATGCCCGCAAAGGCAATAAATTGATTGTTGCTAACCCGCAAAACCCCGACTGTACTTGCGAAACAGTAACGCGCAGCGAACTCGAACAGTTTTGGGATGGCTATTTATGGCAAGTCGAAATCGTTCAAAAGCAAGAAAAGTTTAACCTGAGTTGGTTTTTACCGGCAGTTTGGCAATACAAAGGTTTACTTACAGAAGTACTTTTAGCATCTTTTACTTTACAACTACTGGGATTAACCACACCGCTAATTACTCAAGTCATCATCGATAAAGTCATGGTGCAAGAGAGTTTACCCACTCTCGACGTAATGGCGATCGCGCTGTTATTAGTAGCAGTATTCGAGTCGGTGCTGGGAATTCTCCGCTTATTCATTTTCACCCATACGGCGCGTCGTTTGGATTTAAGTTTATCAGCGCAGTTATTTCGCCATTTAATGCGCTTACCTTTATCTTATTTTGAATCGCGACGGGTAGGCGATACGGTGGCACGGGTGCAGGAATTAGAACAAAATCGCCGGTTTCTCACGGGTACAGCATTAACTGTGGTTCTCGACAGCATATTTGCTGTAGTTTATCTCGTACTAATGTTTTACTATAGCGCTACACTAACTTTTGTCGCCTTAGCTGTATTACCTTTATTTGCCCTTCTTACCCTAACAGCAACACCAATTCTCCGCAGATGGCTCAACGAAACATTTAACCGTAGCGCTGACAGTCAATCGTTCTTAGTAGAAACAGTTACAGGAATTCATTCGGTAAAAGCCCACGCAGCCGAACCAGCAACGCGGGATAGATGGGAAGGTTTATTTGCTCGCTTTATCCGCACGGGTTTCAAAGCTTCCACAACATCTAATATTAGTAGTAACATCGGCGACTTTCTGACTAAACTATCCAGCCTGTTGATTTTGTGGTTTGGAGCCAAATTAGTTATTGAAAACGACTTTACCGTCGGACAATTGGTAGCTTTTCAAATGCTTTCGGGAAGAGTTACCGGACCTTTATTAAGATTAGTTCAATTGTGGCAAAATTTACAGCAAGTATTGTTATCTGTAGATAGAATCGGCGACATTCTCAACGTTTCCCCCGAAGCAGAACCAGGAACTGGATTAGTATTACCACCCCTCGAAGGAGAAGTCACCTTTGATCAAGTATTCTTCCGTTACAAAGCTAATACCGAACCTGTTCTCAAAGGGATTTCTTGTCACGTAGAACCGGGTCAATTTGTCGGTATAGTCGGACGCAGTGGTTCCGGTAAAAGTACGCTTTCCAAATTACTACAAAGACTATACCAAATCGAATCCGGACGCATTTTAATTGATGGTTTCGATGTGAAAAGTGTTGATTTAGCTTCCTTGCGTCAACAAATAGGTGTAGTTTTGCAAGAAGACTTCTTGTTCAACGGCAGTATCCTAGAAAATATAACTTTAGGAAACCCCGAAATCACCGCTGAACAAGTAGTACAAGCCGCAAGAATGGCAGTTGCTCACGACTTCATCAGCGAACTACCCCAAGGTTATGAAAGCAACGTCGGGGAAAGAGGTACCGCATTATCCGGGGGACAAAGACAGCGCATTGCCTTAGCCAGATTGTTCCTGCTGCAAGCACCAATCTTAATTTTGGATGAAGCAACCAGCGCTCTCGATAGCGAAACGGAACAACAGGTGTTGCAAAATTTACAAAGTATGTCCCAAGGAAAAACGTTATTTTTAATCGCGCACCGTTTCGCACCATTGAAGCGAGCCGACATGATATTAGTGATGGAAAAAGGAATTATTGCCGAGAGAGGAACCCATGATGAATTATTGCGGCAGAAAGGGTTGTATTATTCCCTTTATCAAAAGCAGCAGATGAACGTTTAGGAAATGTAGAGACGTAGCAATACGCCCCGTCTCTACATTTTATCGGGTGTATAACAGTATCGGTATTTACTGATGGATATTGTCAATTATAAATGCCGTTACGCAGCATCGAATTAACGTGAGTTCGATATTCACTACTTCGATTACTGATTAAATTATAAGGAAGCTGTAAAAACTTGATTTTTCGTGCGGTTAGAAGTCGGGTTTTTATAAAGATTGTCTGTTATCACTGAAATTTATCATAAAAACCCGACTTCTCCGAGAGTGTCGAACTCACGTTGAATTATTTACTAATAAGCATTAATAAAAACTACATTTTGTCTTAAAATACAAATATAAATAAATTTCATTACATTAAAAGTTTCTTTAAACAAAGAAAAAAACAATAATGCACAAAGTTAATTTAAAAGAAGCTCAAGCTCAGCTTGCAGAATTAATAGAAGAAGCTGCAAGTGGCAAAGAAGTGATTATATTTCGCAGTGATGGAACATCGTTTCAAATTGTGCCAGTTATGGCAGATAAACCATATCCTAAATTTGGTAGCGCGAAAGGGTTAATTGAAATGTCAGATGATTTTGATGAGCCATTAGAAGATTTCCAGGAATATGCTCCATGAAATTGCTTCTTGATACTCATACATTTTTATGGTTCATTGGTGGAAATATTAATTTAAGTAATACAGCCAAAAACGCGATTGAGAATGCAAGTAATCAGCGATTTTTAAGCATTGCAACACTGTGGGAGATATCTATTAAAATTAGCATTGGGAAATTAAAGCTCAAACTTCAATTGACAGAATTAGTAGAACGAGAAGTCTATGGAAATGCAATAGAAATACTAGAAATATCACCGAAGCATTTAGACGAATTAGTCAAGTTACCTTTTCATCATAAAGACCCTTTTGATAGACTTATCATTGCACAAAGTTTGGTAGAAGAGATGACTTTAGTATCAAAGGATGTAACGTTCCAGAGTTATCCGATAAAATTGTTGTGGTGAATGTTTAAGATTTGGCACCGATTTTCATTACTTTAAGAACTATTTTAATGTGAGTTCGATGTTCATTGCTTCGATTCGGCTTAAATGATAAGGAAACTGTAAAACCTCGATTATTCGTGGGGTTAGAAGTCGGGTTTTTAGGATAAATTTCAGTGATAACAGACAATCTTTATAAAAACCCGACTTCTCTAAGAGTGTCGAATTCACGTTATTTTATTTTATTTTAATTTTACTTTCGCTTGCTGCCAAAGTGCTTCCAACTCTAACAAACTATATTCCGAAAGCGGACGTTGAGCAAAATCTTCCATATGACGTAATCGCTG
>JBHJOU010000863.1:0-25980 GCA_050329355.1 Rivularia sp. (in: cyanobacteria) | reverse complement strand
TTACCAAAAGCATCTAATTCATCGATAAATACAATACAAGGAGATAACTGCTTTGCTTGTTCAAACAAATCTCGGACTCTAGCAGCACCTACCCCGACAAACATCTCAATGAATTCAGAACCGGAAATACTAATAAAGGGAACTCCCGCTTCTCCAGCAACAGCTTTTGCTAACAGCGTTTTTCCAGTTCCGGGTGGTCCGATAAGCAAAACTCCTTTAGGAATTTTCGCTCCCAAACGAGTATAGCGATCAGGATTTTTGAGAAAATCTACTATTTCTTGTAACTCTGCTTTTGCTTCATCAATTCCAGCTACATCAGCAAAGGTAACATCAATTCCATTCGCACCTGCGATATAGACTCTAGCTTTACTTTTTCCAGCGTTCAGAGGATTGTTTATACCTCCTCCAGTCTGAGCGCGATTAGCTATCCAAGCTATGAGCAAAAAAAGTAAAAATGGTGTTATAAACCAACCAAAAGCTGTAGATATCCAGTTTCCTTCTGTTTTAGCTTTAACACTAAATTCTACATTGTTATCTTCTAATAGTTTTGGTAAAGTTTGGTCATCTGCTATGGGAACAGTAACATAAGCTTGTTCGGGACGGGAGGATTTACCAGATTTAGATTTTTCTACCTGATCTAAATCTTTTTTCAAAAAGTACTCTACTCTATTTTCACCTACCTCAACTTTGCCAACTTTACCTTCTCTTACCTGATTACGGAATTGACTATAAGGAACCTCTGTTTTACTCGGACTATTAAATAAAGGGAAAAAACCTATGAGTATAAATAACAATACAATCGTCACCAAACAGCCACCAAAGTTTCCTTGCGTTGGTGGATTTGGATATCCATCCTTTTCAATTTCCATGTCTAGGTTTTACAGTAAAGTTAAGTAAAAAGTTTGTACAGCGAATCTTACTTATATTTACCCTGAATAAATAAATGATAGTGCTATTTACTAGTGTAATTGGAAACTGTTATTACAAGTGTTAGCCTAATGACTGTTAGGATTTATCTGGCTATTTAGATGATTTATTTTGTTTAAAATTAATTGGATAAGTATAAATTAAATTTGAGATTTTTCTAGAGAATAATTAAAGTCAAAAATCAAAATATCATCTAAATTTTTATTTCAGATAAAATTACCCAACATTCATTTTTAAATGAAGTGCATTGTTTAGTTGGATGTTATTGTCTTTAGTGGAATTATTTGGTTTAATTCTCCAAATAACTACTTAATGGTGGAGATAATTTGAAAGTGGTTTCTGCTGGTAGAATTACGTTCAATGCTGCATTGAATAGTCGGGGTTTTATGAGCAGTGTGCGCGATTTTACATTTAATAATAATTCCACTTTGTACGGTACTATTGCCGCTGCCGGGAAATATTACCTTTAAGAATGGTGCGAATGTTGTTTATACTCAACTGTGAGTTGAGGAAGCGCAGGAGAAGTAATACAATTTGCCTGTTCTCATTCGCATTAAATCAAAAGTAGAAGTAGAATTTTTATGATAAAAATCTAAACAAACACATAAAAATATTTATAGTTCTGCATATAAATCTACAAAACTTGATAATTTTCAAGTTAGATGCTTACTAAATTGGTATTTTAACGGTTAGTTTAGCATCAAAAGTATCAAAAAAATATACGTAATAAATTATACTTATCATGATTACAGAAAATTAAACAACTGAAATGTTAGTTGGATTTTCTGCATTATATTCATTATTTGATTTACTCTTATTTTGACTCGGAACATACTCGATCAAATCAAAAGGAGTACATTTTTCATCACGACAAGATAGTTCGTTTATCGCTTCACAAATTTGCTCCCATCTTTCACCACCAATTTATGGCATCACCTCGGCTCTTTTTAGAGCCGATACTGAGTTGGCACTTATACCTAAGTAATTAGCAAGGTCTTTGCCTTTAACCCGATGCCTAGCCATAATTTCGCTTAGTTTCCAACGAATCACATTCTTAGTCATACACTCAACATTTATACTGTACTACTTAAAATCAAGACTAACTACTTACAAGCTAAGCATTTATTTTTAATTTTAAAAAATATTTTTTTAATATGCAACCTGATAAAAACAATGCATTTATTGTATAATAATTAGAGAAAGAATAAAAGCGATCGCCCTATTCCGCTAAGAAATTGCGATCGCATTTAAATTTCATCCCTGTACTTTAGAGACGAATTCTCCATACTTGGAGTTGATTATGATTAATTATAATACAGTAACAGAGTTTTGGGGTGCTTTGAGCATAATCGAGTTAAATCCAATAGCTAATGCCCAATTTCAAATCGAGCAAATTCTTGAGAAGCCGAGCGAACAGTTAATTCTTAGTCGCGTAGAAGTGGATTCCGTTGAAGGTGGAATATACCGGGTGTGGCGGGATTTGCGGTTACTAGGAAGCTTGCAAAGAGATGTAGCCAACGATTTATGGATATCCCAACCGCGCAATTATTGGCTCACACCGCGTTTTGAAAATAGTAGCAACGATGCAGTAAGGTTCATCGTTGAAATGAACGCATTTGCTGCCGTATAGATTTTTCAGCAGTCGTCTTTCATCTGAGAGAACCAACGGCTGGTTTGCTTCGTAATAAACAGGACATCAAAAAAATGATTATGACTAGACCAAAACAACATAATTTAACTGAATCTTTGGGTAAAGCGACGCAAAATATTCTGTACAACGCTTTTTACCTGGCAAAACAGAAAGTAGAATTATCTCGTAAGGCATACCAGCAATTACTACAATATTGGGGATGGGAGAAAGAGGACAAGAAATATCTCAAGGTTGCTCAAACATTTGAGAAATTCTCACCCCTTGATTTAGCCGAAGTTGAACCAGATACCTTATTTCTACTTTCCAAACAAAATAAAAAGTATGCCTCGGTGATTGAGCAGCTTCTTGATATCGGCTCTATTACTCAAGAGAAGGTACGCGAACTAATCAAACTTTCTCGCAAGCCTAAAACAATCAAGGTAGAAAAACCAACTATATGGCGACGGGATAAGAATGGTAAAAGATATTGCCAGGTACCGCCCATTGATGACGAAGTGACAGGTGTGGCTTTACAGCGCATGATGGACTCCGAAGGTAAAAGCGCTCAACAGATAATTGCAGAAGCAGTGGCACTACGGCAGGCATTTATTGAGGGGCGTTTAGTGGTATGTGAAAATCAGCAGACAGATGATATAGAAACCGATACATCCTCGACAAATGAAAGTCATCAAACAGAAAATCCAAATTGTGGTGATGCCCAAATCAGCAATTATCAAGAAGAACAGCTTGTTTCCAAGTCTGTACCAGAAAATTATGCAGTTTTTTCAGATAAGATAATTTTCAATTCAGCGGCAACTCAAGAGACAGCAGAGTCACTGAGCGCTAATTTGTTAAATGTTGTCGAAAATATTGTGCATATTGGTTCATGTCAGTTTAAAGAAGTAGAAGGATTGGTTGCATCCATTGTTAATTTTTGTGCCACTTTACCTATTTCCGAGCAATGGAAAGTTTTCACTGATATTACGAAGAGGAATAGTAAAGCGTTAGCGGTAATAATTGGTTATTCAGTCAAAGAAAATAAAAAGTGGTTATCCAATTTACCTCAATTGATAGCGGATGCAGCAATTACGAATCCTACTGAATTGGAATGGGTTGGTAATCGATTGCGAACAGAGGCACTTTTGCTGATTTCTGATCGTAGTGTGCGTTGCTCAAACGATGTTATTTTATATTAAGGTTCATTTAATAAATCGATAACTACTCGGTGACACAGAAACAGGACTGAGAAAGACCAGTTAGCTTAGGGCTTTACTGTCAAAATCTTCAGAGATAAAAGTGCACAAAAATGTTTTTTAGTGTAACACAAATTGTAATGCAGTAGATTACAATTATAGTGATCGCATTAGCGAAATTGATCAACTTTCAAAAATGAAGACATAACTAATCTATTACTAGTGAAAATCTGTGCTAGCCTATCAAAATCGAATTGCTAGGATGTGGGGAGAGGAATAATAGTGCTTTTAATATCCCATCTTTTGCGGAAAACTTGTGGAATTGGTTTTGCGATCGCCAAGCGGCTGATTCTGAGCGTCGCGTCAGTGTTTACAGTAGTCTCTGCTGCTTATTTTGGAACTGTGTATATCGAAACAAACCAAAATCGTCAAACTTCTAATAATTCCCAAAAATTACCAAAATACGAATTGCTAAAGGAGGGAAGCTGATGAGTTCATGTGTGCTTTGTTTTCAAAATTCGGTCGCGACTACACACACAATAGACGAATTGCACGAAGCACTTCGATCGATAGCTTCACTAATCAGTAAGTCTGAAAAAGCACAGCAGAAACTGGTGCCGGGAACATGGCAACATACAGCGCTGCAAGACAACCTCAAAGCGTTACACCATGCATTTGCACTGATGAATAAAGAGACTAACTATACGGATAATTTCACGCGGGAAGATTTACAAGAAACCCTCAGCACGTTTGCTTCGATGATAAGCAAGATCGAGAATGCTCAGGCAAAATTCTCGTCAGGAACTTCCCAACATACGTTGCTGCGAAACAGGCTTAAGGCATTGTGCATAGGCACAAAGATCGTAGAACATTTCGGTTGCCCCCAGCGCATCGAATTATGTTTGGTTGATGGTACATTTTATACTTTTCAGAGTTGTCCTTATGTACGATGAGATTGCCAATCTTTATCACCTTGTTTACCCCGATTGGAACGAAACCATCCACAAGCAAAGAACCGCACTCAATCAACTGATAAACAATTTTGTCTGTTCCCCACCCCTCTCGATTCTTGATGTTTCCTGCGGAATTGGCACCCAAGCCTTGGGAATCGCTGCGTTTGGACATCGGGTTACAGCATCCGATTTATCATTAGCAGCAGTCGAACGAGCTAAAAAAGAAGCGATCGTTCGTAACTTGAATATCAGCTTCCAAGTTGCAGATATGCGTGAATGTGCTGAAATTCACGGTTCTGGGTTTGATGTTGTCTTAAGCGCTGATAACTCTTTACCGCACCTCATTGGAGAATCGGAGATTCGAGTGGCACTCCAAGGTTTTTACAACTGTCTAAAAGATAATGGTGTAGCGATTGTTAGCATCCGCGATTATCGTGAAGATGAAGACAGGTCTTCTCCACAGATGTTATCCTATGGTTTCCGTTATCAAGGAAGCGATCGCTATTTCGTCTATCAAACCCGCGATTGGAAGGATAATATCTACGATGTGGCGATGTATTTTGTGCGTGAGGTTAGCAAAAATGCTCCCGCGACGGTTACTGCTGGTTTATCTCGCTATTATGCGATTACGGTAGAACGGTTAATGTTTCTGTTTCGAGATGTTGGCTTTACCCAAGTCGAGCGTTTGGATGACATACTTTATCAACCTGTTATTATTGGTCGTCGTAGTTTATCTTGAGATAAAAAGGGGTAGCGATGCGACCTAGTGACTGCTACGCGATCGCTCGTAACTTGAATATAACCCACATTCGGTGCCCTAAATGTCACAATGTAGTTTTTACTGCTTTTTAGGACTAAATAAAGATACTTTATATACTAAGTCTAGTTATTTAAACTTAGACGGCAATGATTTAAAACATAATTTGTAGCTGAAAACTTAGTGCATTTTAACGTGAGTTCGATGAACTTTAAAGTCTGAAACCTTTGACCAGCATATTGTCTGACAGCTAACAGTTTACAAAAAATGTTGCGCTTATTGAGAATAAAATCAGTAACTTGTGAATCTGTTAATTATTGACCTTATTCTCAACTAATGATTCAGAGTTATGACCAGCCTTAGTTTCAATAATCCTTGATTTACAAGGCTTTTATCTCCTAAAATCCGTCGAACTCACGTTATTTTAAGTAATTACCGACTGTGACATCCCTGGGTGCGGAATGTCAGATATAACATATGGGGAGATGTAAAAAACCCCTAATTTCTTGAGCCACTTTAGCAATCCCTTTCTGATTTCGGGTAAAGCGATCGCGGATCAAAAAAATCAGATGACCTTGTAAATTACTAACAATAATTGACCACTCGCTTTTTTTGAGCAGTTCCGTAGCGAGTATCTACTGAATACTGATGGCAGTTAATATCAACACCTCCTAGATTTGATCGCTCCTGCTCATGAATCATCTTTTCTGCTTTGGCAAATTCTTTCTCTTTGATAAATATTTTTTTCAACTTTCTGTCAAAAGTATAGATTCTTCTCGAATATCCAAGCAGAATAAGTTGCTTCACCTCCTTGATTTTTAATATCCTCTTGAACTTGTTGACCAAGATTTTCTCGACGACCGCAAAAACCCACTTTTGCTCCTTCTTTAGCAAATGCAAATGCTGCGGCTTTACCAATACCTGATGTTGCTCCGGTGATGATGACAACTTTATCTTCAAATCTTTGACGGGTTGTTTGCGAATTACTAGATTTATCTTGACTAGCAATCCTAGTTACAACCGATGCAGAAACAGTTTTACTGACAGTTGATGGTGTGTATAGTCCTGCTTTACCCTTAATTCGCAGCGATTTACATCTGAACTATACTCAAATCGGGATGTTGCTAACAATACCGAATACGATTGGTAGCATCATCGAGCCGATACTGGGAATTTTGGCAGATATAGGTCAACGACGACAGTTGATTTTGGGTGGTGGTATTGCTTTTGCGGCTGCTTTATTATTAATTTCCCTCAGCCATAATTTTCCCTTATTGTTAACACCCCTTATCTTGTTCAACCCAGCATCGGGTGCTTTTGTTAGCCTTTCTCAAGCTACTCTGATGGACATTGAACCAAAGCGTCACGAGCAAAATATGGCACGTTGGGCTTTAGCTGGTTCTGTAGGAAATACAATTGGTCCTTTGGTATTAGCAGTTGTGGTGGGATTGCATCAAAGTTGGCGGAGTGCGTTTTTTAGCTTGGCAATACTGACGGTGCTGTCGTTGGTAATGCTATGGAAATATCGTCAACTCATTCCCAATACTATTTCCCATAGTGATGAGTCCATCCAGAGTCTAGGAGAGGGAATTTGCAATGCTATTAAGGCTTTAAAACAGCGTAATGTTGTATTGTGGTTAACTTTATTGCAATTTTCCAATTTGATGCTGGATGTATTGCGTGGGTTTGTAGCGCTGTATTTTGTTGATGTAGTCGGTACGAATAATACCCAAGGGAGTTTAGCGTTAGCGGAGCTTAACGGAGTTATCGCTATTTGGTTGGGATTTGGTTTGGTGGGAGATTTTTTGCTGATTCCGTTGCTGGAAAGGGTTCAGGGAATTGCTTATTTAAAATTAAGTGCTGCGATCGTTTTGTTTGCTTACCCGGCTTTTTTACTCGTACCCAGCATCAATATTAAGTTATTTATTCTTGGTTTGCTGGGTTTGTTTAATGCGGGTTGGTACTCAATTCTCCAAGGACAATTGTATACAGCAATGCCAGGAAAAAGTGGTACAGTTCTAACCTTGAGCAACTTGTTTGGTTTGATAGGTGGTTTGATACCGTTGGGGTTGGGTTTATTGGCTCAATATTATGGATTGGGAAGTACGATGTGGTTGTTGATTATTGCACCGATTGCTTTATTAATCGGACTTTTCACACTTAAAACGTAATACTAAATGTTCCTCATCAAAATATATGCCATCAACAAATAAAGCATCATACTCTAGCCCAAAACCCTCGAAACCCTGCGATTTATAAAGTGAAGATGCAGCGACATTATTAGCTGTAACTCCTAGGATAACTTGCCGCAAACCATCGAGTCGTCCTGCATGGGATAATGCAAGATCCACAAGCACCGCCCCTACACCTCGACGGCGAAATTGGGGTAAAACATAGATACTCCATAGATTGCCGACGTGAGCGCGTTTCGGACGATTTTCGCGGGAAAAGCCGAGCATACCAATTAGGCGATCGCTCTCATCAAAAGCACCAAAAATACCACTATTCAAATTATCGTGAGCGCTGAGTCTCTTGGCAAAGTCAGCCACAGTCAAACAAGCTTCCTGCTCAAAACTCGAAGCAAAAGCTGTTGGGGATTCTCTCAATGCTTGTAACCTTAGTTCGCGGTAAGCAATAACATCCTGGGGATTTAAAAATCGAATTTGCAAATCGGCATTAGGAAAGTGCCAAATAATCATGTTATTAGGAGATTCCAACCGATAAAACTGAGTATTTTGTGTCATATTAAATTGTTACTCCTTCACTAAGTGCGATCTTCTCGGAGGGAAGCAGCTACGCGATCGCGATTGATGCTGCTGCCGCAAGTGCTGCGATCGTGCGAAGGTGATTCCAAAATGTCCAGTTAACAAGGTAGTCAGCCCATAAGTTTGCGCCCTCGGTACTACCTGGCTCCACCTTTGCCAGTGCTTCATTCATCGGCACATTGAACGCGATCGTCACTGCGACTGTGCCGACTAAATACAATAAACTACCGACAAGCAAATAAAGGTTACTGGGCTGATACCACTTGAACACGGAGAAGATTAAAATAAACACGCAAGCCAGCCCTGTTCCCAAAAATACTCCCATGAACAACGGGTTAATCACTGTGATATTAATTGCCTGCATGGCAGTAATGCCCTCAGTTGATTGGAGTCGAGCCAAGCCACTCATTACAAAAGTTGAGAAGGCAAAGAAGACTCCAGCCATCAATCCACAACCCAAAAGTGTGAAAAGCTTCAATGCAAACATAAAATCTCCTGTGGATTACTGAAGAAAGACTGAGGGCAACAAGATTAAATAAGTCTAGTCTAACGCTCTACAAATTAATAGTCAAAATCTACGGTTTGAGGTCAAACAAGGCTTTGCTATTCTCCATATCAATCGGTACTGACACATGCTCGTGTACTATCATCCATTTCCCATCAATCTTTTGATAGCAAACCGTCACCCGCATCCAATTATCAATTTCCTCGCCGTTGGTTGTCGTTCCACTCATCCGATTTAGGCTGTGACTGAAGGCGATATCAGAACTAACTGTGATATTAAAGTCGCGAATTTCGTAGTTAATATCACCTTGAAAATAGGGAAAACACTGTTGCCAAAGTTGTCTGTAGGCTGAAGTACCTTGATGTTTTAATGGCGGCATAATATCGAACAACACACTGTCGTCTACGTAGTGCGACATTAACCCATCGATATCCTTAGCACGAACTGACTCAACCCAATTATCTATCATCTGGCGAATTTCGGCTTCATCAGTCCTTTGATTGTTTATAGCTACCATAATTTACTCCAAAGTTTGAGTCAAAATTTTTACGCATCGATATCAATTCCGAACAACTCACCCATACTTATTATTTGCCAGTAAGACATACCTGATCTCGTCGCTTTTCAAGTTCTTCGGGTGAGACATCTTCTTGGTGAGTCGCAATCCACCAATGATTTCCAGTTGGATCTTTCACTCCCGCAGCGCGATCGCCATAGAATTCATCTTTTGGCTCCATCACTGAAGTCGCACCTGCTTGGATTGCACGCTCATAAGTTGCGTCGGCATTCTCAACATACAGGTGAATCATACTCGGCATTGCCTGAAAATCCTCTCTGGCTTCACCCATCATAATGAATGAGTCGCCAATTTTCACCTCAGCGTGCATAATCGAGCCATCTGGGTGCATGACACGACAAATTTCCGTAGCTGCAAACCCTGAAGAGAGAAACTCGATTAGCCTTTCTGTTCCTTCTACAATCAGGTACGGTGTAACAGTGTGATAGCCTTCGGGAATCGGTTTAACTGTCATAATTCTCGCCTCGGACAAATCAGAACAAATGTATTGTAGTTCATGGGAACTATACAGTTGAGAATATTTACAATTCGTATCAATAAGTGTTTTGTTAGACATTATTCTCGGTTCTGTAATTCGTCGGTTTTTTATAAAGGTTGTCGGAAATTACGGATATTTATCCTCAAAACCCGACTTCTGTGACTGTCGAGTGCGCTCTAAGTCAATCCCAAATAGAATTTTAAAAGCAAAAAAACTTATAGGTATTTGCGATCGCCAAGCGGCTCCTAGCCTGCGGGAAGCTAAAGCAACGGAGTATGGCGTAGTGGTTTTTAAAGGATTAAGTTTGCGTTTGCACTGCAATCACAACAAACTGATCATCATTAAGTAAGATAGTCTTGCGCCAAACATTGGTACGTCCGGAAATCGGTGTGAAGTCGCTCGAATAAGCGAGTTTCTGTAATTCTTTCGCCAGATTTGGAGTTAGGGATGTGAGGACACCAGGTGGAATTTCGCTCGTCCAAGAGGAAACAAACCCCTTGAAGTTGCTTTTTTTATCCTGTGTAATATAAGTGTCGCCTTTGTAAGTGACAATGTAGGTATAGAGTGGCATAGGTAACTTCACTGCTGATTTTTCCGATTATTGACTATGCGCGATCGCGCCTTCAAGCATAGCTGTGAAAAAAATAAAATACAATTCCAGCGATTCGGGAAGCTTTTAAACATGGTGCGGATATCGTGGAATTTGATATCGATTTTACCACCGATTGTTATGCACAAACATCTAGATTAATTCCAGCACTCTTGGAAAAAAACAATAAACAAAAGATGTAAAATAAAAGACGTAGCAGTGCTACGTCTCTACATTGATGATAATTTAAATTATTTGACTAATTGACGTTTTCGTTTGACAAAGCAAAGCAATAATAAACTACTTCCTACTAATACCCATACATTGGAAGATTCCGGTATACTAGTTTTCAAAGGATTATTCGGTTTGGTCAAATCTTCTTTACCACTTTCTAAGTTTCTATCAAATCTATCTTTCGCTGCTTCTGCTTCTTTGAGTAAACGTCTTTGTTCGTCATTTACTAACACTAACATGGAAGAATAAGGCGAAACTAGTTGATATTTCTTGGCTATTGTGTGAATTGCATCTAAACTTTCTAGGTTATCTAGTTTAATTTGTTTGCTCAATCCCCGAATTAATTGTCTGGCTGCTAGTTGTTGAAAATCACTTTGTTGAGTTGAATTATTCTCGGATTGTTCTAAATACCAAGCATAACCGTCAACTACGTCAATTACTGTTTCTCCCAAAGTTGTTTTTGTGGCGATTCTTTGTAATACTTCGGGAAGTGAGGTAGAAACTCCACCACCGCTATCTTGGATTGCTTTGATGATTCCATCGGTGTATGCTGGTGGTAGTTCGCCGTTGTGTATTATCCATAATGGTGCGGGTGTGTTGGGAATTTCTTTGTTATTTTTAGATAATTCATAATTACCTGCATCTGTTAACAGCAATATTGCATCATAAGATGTTTCCTCTCGAAGTTGATTGAATTGCTTTAACATTTCATTCGTTTGTAAGCTTCCGTAAAAGGTGAATTTATCGGCTTTGAATTTACGGATGTCATCTAAACGTTGCGGTTTGGCTTTAGCAGTAGCGGCAATATACAAATCTACATCGTTATTTTTCAAGTGTTTTTGTAGCCATGTTAAGTTTTGCGATAATTCCTTGACATGAGAACTCATACTACGAGATGAATCGAGAATTAAAGCGAAACGTTTATTTTGGGGTAAAGAGTAATCTTTATTAGATAACGGTTTGGCTGTGATTTTGTAACTGAAGGGTAAATTGATTTCGTGGGATTTTGGTTTTGAGTTTTTGGTATTTATAAAGTCTTCCAACCAAATATCTTTGTCAATTTTTACTTGTTTACCATTGCGGATACGTTTGGTTTTATCTGTCCAAAAGATGTTACGCTTTTCTCCTAAAGTTGGTAAAGCCACACCTTTTTCTTGCAGCATAACTTGATAAGTTAACCACAAATTCATTTCTGTAGGAACGGGTGGTTGGTTTTCGATTTGTTCTACATTATTACGAGGAATAGGAAATGCTCTTAAACGATAATTTCTTGGTCCCACTTGTTCTAATAATGCTGGATCAACAGGACGTTCTCTTCTTACTTGAGAATTATAAACCTTTTGTGCTGCCCCTCTAGGAGAAACTACAAATTCAAAGCGTTTATTTAAATCGCTGGTATCTCCTAACCATAAACCTGTAATTACTGCGCTTTCTGGTAATGAAAAATAGTAGAATATTTCTTGGACTTCTGGTGTTTGGTTTTTGTAAACTTCGTAGAGTTCTACTTCAGCGCGATCGCCATTTTCTTTAACGGTAATTTGCTGCGATTCTAACCAAACTTTTTTCTCATTGATATTCAGTAAACCAGCTTTAACTTCTTGTTGATTAAAAGTAGATTGTACTGCATGAGTAATCGCTGGTGCTGCTGCTTTTTGGATGGGTTTATCAAAGAATTCTTCGTAAAGTTTTTCGGCTTTCTTAATATCTTGTTCGGAACCATTATATAAGAAAGGTGAAATCAAAAAGTTATGAACTTCCTGTACAGCATCGGCAGCAGATTTATTTAAACCTAAAGTTTGACGGTACATAGCACTGAGACTATTACTATCTTTTCTAGTGCTGAGATAGCGGTAGGAAGATAAATAAGCGTTTACTAAACCTTCTTGAATTTGATTTGATTTTGATAATAAAGTTTGACGATTACTATCTGTATTGGCAGGATTATTTAATAAGCTAAATGCCTTGACTTGCGGCTGTTGTTGTAAGGTAAAAAACAAAATTATCGAAACAGCTAAAACTCCACCGCTACCTGTAAAAGCGCGTTTTTTACCATACCGTGCAGCAAATTTTTTGATAGTTTGCTGCCCGGAATAAATGTACATTGCCGACATTACTGAAGGCATAATAACAAGTAAAAACGCGCTGAAAATAAACAGCAACGTAAGGAAAGGTATGTACCATAATCCGTAACGAAAAAAATCAACAGTAAAAGAATCCCATATTGCACTTAACCAGTGGAACTTGATAAATTCTTGTAAAATAACTGCCGTCAAAGGTAATGCATAAAACAGCAACAAAACTCCTGCATAAACACCAAACAACAGCATTAAACTGTTTGCTAGCATTTGTATCCACTGTAAACCTGTTTGACGACGGTTGTTATAACCCCACAATAAATCTACAAAAAATGCTCCAATAGATAAACCCGCAATCGCGATAATATAGATGCTTGCTGGTGTCATTTCTCGGATTAAAAATAACCGCAAACAACATAATAAAAATAACGGTGCTTCCACAGCATAAAATAAACGGATAAGTTGTAAAGGTTGCTTGATGAACTTCCAAGCTCCGAGAATACTAGAAACCGTAGGAACTGCAATTAAAGTAATTAGAGTTAAAGAGAATTCAACCGGAATTTCACCTCTAATTGTTGCTGAAAATAACGATGGTGCGAGGAAAGGTAATATCCCGAAATATACTACTGCTAAAAAAGTTATATTCCACAACCAAAAGATAGCGTAGAAAGTTGTGTTCCAAAAAGTTTTCACTCAAAATTCTCCATTTCAGAAGTTTATGTAGCTGTTAATCATATATCTACATCATATAACTACTGAATTTCAGATTTTTATTTGTAAACAAATCTATTTTTTATAAAGTTATTTTAAAGTAATTAAAAAGTTTTCAATAAAACTCTTTGAGAGTTTATTAATTTATAAGTACAAATACGTAAATCAACTATTAATTAATTTGGATTTATGAAAAAATGCATAAAAAGAGAGCTTCAAACATATGTGTAACTGAAAGGTATGTAGAAGCTAATAGTTGCTTCACTTTAATAAAAAATCTAAAATATAAGTATTAAAGTATACTTTTCAAATTGCAATGTTGTATGTTAAGTTACGTCCAAGCAAATAAATTTTTTTTCAGGTAAATATGCAAGAAAATCAAAATAACGGCAAAAAAATTGTTACAGCTATCTTAATAGCTGGAGGATTCGCTAGTTTGTATAATCAAGGATTAATTGGACAAGTAGCTCAATTTCTTAACGCTAATATTTCTCCAAAAGCTGTAGCACAGGAATTAAAATTATCTGAAGGTACTTTGTTAGCGAAAGGTTATCCTTTAACTCCAGAAATTATTATCAAAGAGTTTAAAGCGGATAAAGTTGTCATGAAAGATAGACAGGTCTTTTTGATTCTTTTTAATGGCAAAAAAATCACTGCTCCAGATGGAATTTATGAATTTCCTAAAAGAGGTAAACTAGTTGTTAAGGAAGGTATTTGGCAGGAAATAAACGGT
Organism: Rivularia sp. (in: cyanobacteria); assembly: GCA_050329355.1. Taxonomy (GTDB): domain Bacteria; phylum Cyanobacteriota; class Cyanobacteriia; order Cyanobacteriales; family Nostocaceae; genus Rivularia. The sequence goes on along the minus strand of JBHJOU010000863.1, from coordinate 11,853 downwards.
TATTTTGGTACTTCAAAAGATGGAAAAGATAAGGAAATTTGGGTAGAATGTGGAGGTGGTCCTTGTAACCCTTGGGACCAAGGTTGGGAATTAATTTTAAAACCACAAGAAAGTTATTTACCAATAGATAAAGTTGCTCAAAAATTAGGAATAGCTAAACTAATTATTGAAGAACGTAGAGTTTTTACATTTGATGTAAAAGGAAATAGAATCAAGTTACCCGATGGTTTGTATATTTTAGAAAACCAAAATGTACAAATTAAAAATCAGGAAATTATTTGCGATCCAAAAGTTTGCGATGTTCCTCAAGGAGAGTTTGTGTTTAATAAAAAAGGATATTTACCAACGACTCCTCAAAAGGTTGATGTAAAAGCGATTTTTGCTAGTCTTCAGCAATAGAATTTTCTTTTACAAGTAGGTTGAAATATTTTCTATATTCAATCTATTTTTCGCATAGTCAGAAGTCGGGTTTTTACGATATAAATATCTGTAATATCAGAAAATCCTCATAAAAACCTGACTTCTGTGATTATTTTCAAACTTACATCTATTAATACTAAAAAATTAGGAATTATGCACTTTATTATTAAATTAAGCAAGCTTTGTAATTTACGTTGTAATTACTGTTATGAATATGCAGAGCTTGCGAATAAAGAAAGAATGTCCTTGGATAACTTAGAATTTTTTTTCCGAGGTTTAGCGGAGTATATTCATTCTCAACCCAACCCAGAGGAGTTTAAACCTCATTTTATTTTACATGGAGGCGAACCGCTTTTACTACCTCCAGATTACCTACGTACCTTTGTAGAACTTCAAGAAAAATATCTTACTTTTGGGGGAATTGAATATTCAAATTCCGTACAAACTAATTTAGTTAATTTACCGCAACGTACTATTGAATTGCTCAAAGAACTTAATCTTCATTTAGGTATCTCTTTTGATGTTTTTGGTAATCAAAGAGTAGATATAAAAGGAAAAGATAGTCAAGATAGAGTATTACCAAATATTCAGAAACTAATTGATAATGAAATTCCCTTTGGTGCAATTACCGTTTTACATCGTCAAAATTATCAGAATGCATTACAAACTTTTGATTTTTACAATCAATTGGGTGTAGATTATCGGATTTTACCGATTTTTAGTCTCGATTCAGAAACAGATAAAAGAGTGAAAAATCTTGCTCTTTCACCCCAAGAAATTATTCAAGTATATCAACAAGTTGCCAAAAAACAGTTTGCTTCAGGAACAATTAAAATATATCCTCTTTACGACTACTTTACCGCTGCATCCAGGTATTTATCAAAACAAAAAATTGCCGAATATAATCCAGCTAAAAGAGAATGGGCTTTGATTATTAACATTAATGGAGATATTTATAATGATGGTGAAGCTTATCTTCCCCAAGGTTTGATGGGAAATATTTTCCAACAATCCTTAACAGAAATATTTGCTTCCTCACAATACCAACAAGTTTGTAATATTAGAACACAACGCACTTTAACTTGTCGTCAATGTCCCTTTGATTTAACTTGTAATCAATTACCAATTGCAGAAGCTTGTCCCAGCGAAAGAATTTATAGTAAAACAGGGGAATTAATTTGCGCGATCGCGAAACCGATGATTGAATTTATGATTAGGGAAATCGAAGCAATCGATGCTGCTCAATTGCTGTTAAAGTCTTACACTCATATATCAAATCCAGTGACTGCGAAGGTGACATTAGTTTAATAGGGTTGAGGGGAATAGGGTTGGGGGGAAGATTTACTTATCCTACTTCCCAAAATCTCTTTCTAAATCGTGAATAACCGTTTCGATATACCATTCCTCAGACATTCCTGGATAATAAAACTTTGCTTGTTCGATTAATCTTTGAGCAATTTCCCATTGTCCCCCAACTAATCTTAACAAGCGATAACGTAACTTTTCATAGTCATTTTTTTTAATTTCAGGAGTAGGAGAATGTATCTTTCTCAGGTTATCTAAAACTTGTTGATAATTATCCCAATCTTGCTTTTCACAATATATACTTGCTGCTCTTTGAAAATCAGTAATTGCTTGGGGAATTTCTTCCATGCGAACATAACATAAACCGCGATTATAGAAAGCTGTCGCACTATGAGAATTAATCTCCAAAGCTTGAGCATAATCTTCAATTGCACCCAAATAATGACCAATAGCTTGATAAGCATTGCCTCTAGCAACATAAATTAAATCATCATCAGGCTGCATTTTTAAAGCTTGATTAAAATCGGCTATTGCTCCTTGATTATCCCCCAATTGTAACCGAGCTTTACCCCGGTTACGATAAACCACAGCAGCGTCAAAATTCAACTGTAACGCGGTATTAAAATCAGCAATTGCTTCTCGATATTTTCCCTGTTTGCAATATACAACCCCACGACAGCAATAAGCCTTCCCGTCTTGAGAATCTGCTCGTAAAACCCAATTCAAATCTTCCATCGCTTCTTGGGTGTTACCTCGTTCTGCTTTCTCCAACAAAGCGTTAAAATAATCTTGCTCGGATATTAGCGGTGTAGTTTGTAATCGTGGCTTTTCTACAACAACCTCTTGTTTACGGGGTTGTAGCTGCTTTAACTTCTCCAAAATCAGCTTCGCATTTTCAGTATTCTTCTGTTCCAAATATAACTCAGCCGCTTTTTTAAAACTTGCGATCGCGCTTTGAATATTTCCCAATTTGCGCTCTATCACTCCCTTAAGATTATAAGCAGCAGCTTGAACTGAATTCAATTCAATAGCGCGATCGACATCCTTCAAAGCAGCGGGGAAATTTTTCAACGCTAATCTTGCTAAAGCCCGACAATAATATGCTTCTACACTGTAAGGATTTCGTTGCAAAACTTGATCATAATCAAAAACAGCTTGGGGAATATGCCCCAAATCGTAGTATGCTAAACCTCGTTGATAGTAAGCCTCAACAAACTCCGGATTGACTTGCAGCGCACGAGTAAAATCCTCAATAGCGCCAGCATAATCCTTAGAGCGTACCTTAATCAATCCTTGGTCGAAAAATTCTTGTTCCATTACACTTAACACTTAACTTACTGAATAATTATAGATACTTATCTTAACTAATGAATTATGAAACGGTAATGGGTAATTGGTAATTGGGAATTAAATCCGTGAAATCCGTGTAATCCTTTTTAATCCGTGGTGGGGAATGGATAATTTATTTTTATAATAATAACTCCCAACAACTAATAATTAATTAGTTAATTAGTTAATTAGTTAAATATTTCAATCCAAAATCCAAAATCTAAAATCTAAAATCTAAAATCCAAAATTGCTATGTCCGATTTCATCTACCACTACCCGACTTTATATCCCGGTATACTAATAAAGCGCTACAAACGGTTTTTTGCAGATGTACAACTTAATTCTGGAGAAATTGTCACAGCACATTGCCCAAATACCGGACCGATGAAAGGAGTATATATTCCTGGAAATCCTGTACAATTATCAAAAACAGATAATCCCAAACGTAAATTAGCCTACACTTGGGAAATGATTCAGTTACATGATAATGAACCAACTTGGGTAGGTGTAAATACAGGTTTACCAAACAAAATTATTAAATTAGCGCTAGAAAAATATATCTTTCCAGAATTAGGAAAATACGATGAAATTAAAAGCGAAGTTGTTTACGGACAAGATAGAAAAAGTCGAATAGATTTCTGTTTATTTTCTGAGAAAAAAGCTATTAATTTATCAAATGAACTCGATACTATTCCCTTCCCGCTAGAAGATTGCTGGAATAAAAACCGCAGAGACAAGGCAGTGCGTTGCGGAGGTTCCCTCCGTTATAGCAACTGCCGCGCTGAGAACACAGAGGAAAGAGCTAAAGAGAGATTAGTCATTTTAGACGGGAATAAAAGTAATTATGTAGGGATAAAAAACAAATCATTATTAATAGAAGATAATCGTCCAATATATTTAGAAGTCAAAAATACAACTTGGACGGATAAAAGATTAGCCTTATTTCCCGATACAGAAACAACAAGAGGACAAAAGCACCTACGAGAATTAATGGCACTTTTACCTCAAAATCGTGGAGTAATGCTTTACTTTATTAACCGTAGCGATTGCACTCATTTTGCACCCGGAGATAATGCTGACCCCATATATGGTAAATTATTACGACAAGCCATATCTATGGGTTTAGAAGTATTACCATGTCGCTTTGAAACCACACCCGCAGGTGTTAAGTATTTGGGGTTAGCAGAATTGGAAATTTAATAACTCCTCACTCCTAACTCCTAACTCCTAACTCCTAACTCCTAACTCCTAACTCCTAACTCCTAACTCCTAACTCCTAACTCCTCACTCCTCACTCCTCACTCCTCACTCCTAACTCCTCAAAACTCCTTCCATCTGTCTTGGGGCATAAAAGACCTGTCCATTGAAATTGGAGCGACTGGTTCGGTAAGGGTAAATGTACCGGCTTGAATCCATTGCTTCAATTCTATGGCAACTTGTCGCGAGAGAAATATACTCGCTAAAGGGGCTACTCTGACTGTTTTTCCGTCAATGGTGATGCGTCCGGATTTGAGTTGGGTATAACTAACTAAACCAAAGGTAGGGCGCACCCGTCGGGGAATAGAAAAGTCTACTATCGGCGCAACAATATCGTTGTCTTGGACGGCGCAATGTTCTACTACTTGCTCGTTTAACACTGGTAAGGGTACTCCAACTCCCAGCATGATCGAAGGACCATAATTGTGGAAATAACAACCTCTTACCCAACGCGCATCCATTTGCTTGGCATCGCCAATTAAAGCTAAAGTCGCCGCCGGACCAACTGGCGTATCATTGGGTAAACGCTTTTGCATGGGATTATGTTGTGTACCTTCCCAAGAAACATAACCAATTCCACCACCTAGAAAAATCCGCGTTCCAATCCCCACAAGCTGTAAATATGGATCGTTGATTAAAGGTGAAATAGCGCCGGGATTGGAGTAAACGGCATTTCCTAAACGTGGTTGTAGTAGACCGAGATAAGTATAAAGCGGACGCTCTCCACCGTTAACACCGACTATAAAATTTTGATATAAATTGCGCGGATTAAATAAGTAAAATTGATTTATAGTATCGCGAGTAATGGTAGTTTCAAAAGAAGCCCTGGGGTAGCAATCTGTTACTTGTCCCTGGGCTTTTACCTGTACTGGTTTACCTGCGATTAAATCTTCGATTACGTTACCACCACCCCGTAATATTTTGGCAGCGGCTTCCCCACTACGTACTTCTTCTCCTTCCAATGGTTCCGCAATACTACTAGCACCTAAGTATAAATCTACTGCACCAAAACCTGAATATGCCGGTACACCATCTAACCAACAACGACGAATTTTGATCGGTGGGTCAGTATGTCCGAGGTTAATAATGGCACCACTTGATTCCATTTGTTCAAAGGTGCCAGTGGTAATTACATCCACTTGTTTCGCAGCTTTGGCAATGCCTATTTCTATCACCTTTGCTTTTAATTCTTCAACCGTTAACACTACGGCTTTTTTTTGATTTATCTTATCGTTTATTTCAGCAATAGTTCGCATATTAATACATAAAGATAGTTTATTAATTCAACATTAATGAGTTGTTTTTCACAATACTATGAAAAACCTGTGAGTGTTTTTGTGATTTTGGGCAATTTAGTAAATATGGGGTTTTATTCTGAATAGATTGTTGCCATCCCTATATCATCTAGCACTCTACAGGAGGCAATTTTAATGAATGTTTCAAATTCAAATAATGATTTAGATTTAGGTTCGTTGGTTTCTAGAATAGAGCAACTTGAAGCCCAGCAAGCTGCTTGGAAAAAAAATACTATTTGGCTGAAACGCTGTTTTGATCAATTAAAGCAGCAATTAGATCGGTTAGCGGAATTACCGCAGTTAGATACTCAGGAGAAGGTTTTACAATTATCGACGCAGGTACCTGAGTTGCAACAGCACTTTGATCGATCATCTAATGTAATAGTGGAAAGTAAGGAAGCGATTGAAGAAGTTAGTTACACAGAAGTTGTTAGTGCTGAGGAATTTTGGGAAAGGTATGAAAATGGCGATCGCGATTTCACCGGGATTAATTTAACTGGAGCAGATTTAACTGAAGCTTCACCAAACGGCGTGAATTTAAGCAAAACTAATTTAACTCAAGTAAATCTAAGTGGCACCAACTGGAGTAGTGAAAACCTGAGTGGTGCAAATTTGAAACAAGCTGATTTGAGTGAGACAAGCTTAAATAGCGCCAATTTGAAAGAAGCTATTCTAGATGATGCATTTCTATGCCAAGCAGAATTAGAATCGGCAAGTTTGTATAAAGCATCTTTAAAAAGAGCAAATCTCAGTAAAGCGAATCTAAATAGTGCAAACTTAAATGAAGCAAATCTAAGTGAAGCTAACCTAAGCCAAGCTAACTTAAGTGAATCGAGGTTAATAAAGGCAAACTTAAGTAATGCTAATTTGAGTAGGGTTAATTTAATCAAAGCTAATTTGGAAGGAGCAAATCTAGAAGGAGCTAATCTTCAAAAAGCACTTTACACCACTGAAACAATCTTCCCTAAAGATTTTAATCCTATTCAAGCAAATGCTTATTTGATTGCTCCAGATGCTTCTCTACAAGAAGTTGATCTAAATGGTATTGAATTAATCGAAATCAATTTGGCTGGAGCAAACTTAGAAAAAGCAAATCTAAACTCAGCCAACCTTTACGGAGCCGATTTAAGTCGAGCTAATCTTAAAGAAGCAAATTTATCAAATGCTTGTTTGGAAGCAGCAAACTTAATTCAAGCTAACTTTAGTCATGCGAACTTAAGCGAAGCAACTTTCAGTGGTTCAAGAGGTGGGAATCCAGCGGATTTAATTGGTACTAGTTTTCATGGAGCAATCCTTGATGGCGCAAATCTTACAGGCGCTATGATGCCGGATGGCACTACTCACGAATGAAAAACTCCTTTATTACATAATAAATTTCTGTTATCAACACAGATGTAGACGCGATATATCGCGTCTCTACAAATTTTTAATTTTTAATCCCTCAGTATTTTCTCTCCTTCGGCTCAAACATGGTAATCGCTACGGGACGATATTGAATATCAATTCCGGCTGCGGAATAGTAAGCCATTGTGTGTTGCAAATATTTCTCGTCGTCTCTTTCTGTATAGTCTTCCCGACAATGTGCGCCCCGACTTTCTTGACGATTAAGGGCTGATGTCATAATCAATTGTCCGACTACCATCAAGCTGCGTAATTCTAAAGCTTCAATTAGTTCTGTATTCCAACAACTACCTTTATCATCTAAGTAAATTTGCGAATATTTATTCTGAATTTGCTGTATTTTTTCCAATCCTTGCTTCATCAATTCTTCGTTACGAAACACTCCACAATAATCAGTCATGGCATCTTGAAATTCTTGCCGCACTTGATCAATTCGGTATTCTCCGGGTTGTTCTAACAAACTTTGAATTTGCTGTTTAGCTTCGTTTATATAACGCTGCTCGTCGATAGAAGGTAACTTGCGATTTTCTACGTATTTTGCGATGCTTGCCCCGGTTCTACGTCCAAAAACAACACATTCTAACAGCGAGTTACTACCGAGTCGATTTGCTCCATGCACTGAAACGCAAGCACTTTCACCCGCAGCAAAAAAACCTTTTACTAAGCCATCTCCACTGCTGCGGACTTGTCCATCAGTGTTAACTGGTATGCCACCCATCGAATAGTGAATTGTCGGACGTATGGGCATGGGTTCGTTTACTGCGTCAACTCCAACTAAGCGGTGTGCTTCTTCCCAACAGAAGGGAACACGGCTCATGATTTTTTCTCTACCCATATGACGTAAGTCAAGATAAACACATGGACCGCCGGGACTACCATCACGATGAGCGCCTCTTCCGGCACGGATTTCGCGAGTAATTGCCCTTGATGTAATATCCCGTGGGGCTAATTCCATGCGAGAGGGAGCGTAATTTGCCATAAAGCGATCGCCTTCACAATTGATCAAATAGGCACCTTCTCCACGCACAGCTTCGGAAATTAATACGCCGACAGGATACAAACCAGTTGGGTGAAATTGCACAAATTCCATATCTTTTAAAGGCAAACCGGCAAGGGCTGTAATCGCCAAACCATCACCTGTAGAAGCATAATCATTAGAAGTCGTATTAAAAGCTCTCCCGTAACCACCAGTCGCGAACATGACAGCTTTAGCTCGCATAATTTCCATGTGTCCGTCAAGAATGCGGAACATTAACACGCCTTTGGCTTGATTTTCTTCCAATATCAAGCGCATCACATACCATTCATCATAAATGTGTACGCCATATCGCCGCAGGTTGTTGACTAATTCATGTAAAATTGCATGACCAGTTTTATCAGCAGCGTAGCAGGTACGGTTGTGGGTATGTCCGCCAAAAGCCCGTTGAGCAATTCTACCATCATCCAAACGGGAAAACAAAACGCCCATATGTTCCAAATCAATTACTACATCCGGCGCTTCTTTGGTAAGAATTTCCACTGCATCTTGATCTGCTAAATAATCAGAACCTTTGACAGTATCAAAAGCGTGAGCTTCCCAACTATCAGCAGAATCCACATTTTTCAAACTAGCAGCAATACCACCTTGAGCAGCCACCGAATGAGAACGAATCGGGTGAGTTTTAGCAATTACAGCAATACTTAAGCTAGGATTACTCCGCGCAATTTCCACCGCAGCGCGACTTCCAGCTAATCCCCCACCAACTATAATTACATCGTGTTCTAACATATTCCCCCCGACTTTAAGAAACCTGTTTTTCTATAGTTACTTATATTTTGGGGGATGGGGAGAGGGGGGGATGGGGGGATGGGGAGATGGGGAGATGGGGAGATGGGGAGAAATTAAATAATTACCAATTACCAATTCCCAATTACCAATTCCCAATTCCCAATTCCCTCTAACCTGCTTGTACTGGTTGTTGTTGGGAAACGTTACCTGGCATTGGCTCCATAACTGTTCCTGCTTCTACGGGGGACAGTTCGATATGATTTAATAATGTGGTAACAAATGCAAATAGCAAGAAAGGTAAGGATAACAGCACTATGAGTCCGACTGTAGCTAAAGCGTAAACAGGCCTTTTTGCACCCATTAAGGCTAAAGCTGATGCCAAACTGAGGGTAATAGTTATCAGCCAAACAATTATTTGACCGTAGATATCGCCGAAGGTTAAAGTACAGACAAAGCGATATTTTTGTAAGTTAATCATTTAATTAGCCTCAATTCTATATATGCTTCTACGTTAAAACTATGTTTAACTTTTAGGCGATTTCTAAACATTTTTGAAATAATTGTAATATCGCTTCATAAATAGTTTCTTAATCCCTACAAGTTTACAAAAATAAATCTATCTAAAGATAGGAATTGGGGATTGGTAATTGGTAATTGGTAATTGAGGAATGAGAAAAAATATTTGGATGTGATTTTTTAAATGCATCAGAAGTAATATTCTAATTTTGTGAAAAAAAACTTATTTCTATAGTGTGAGTGTTTTTGAATCCGTTATCTGTAATTATAACTTCTGAAGATATACGGGCTAAAAAATGCAATTTCAAACACCAGACTGGGTTAAGCACGCTGTTTTCTATCAAATTTTTCCAGATAGATTTGCTATTAGTAAACAGCCTCGCAAACGGTTGTTACGTAATGCGAGTTGGGAAGATTGGCATACCATGCCTACACTCCAAGGTTATAAAGGAGGAGATTTATGGGGTGTAATGGAACAGTTAGATTATTTGCAGGATTTGGGTATCAATGCTATTTACTTTACTCCAATTTTTCAATCAGCTAGCAATCATCGTTATCATACCCATGATTATTATCAGGTAGACCCTTTGTTAGGTGGAAATCCGGCTTTTAAAGAATTATTAGAAGCTGCTCACGCACGAGATATTAAAGTTGTGTTGGATGGTGTATTTAATCATAGTAGTCGTGGGTTTTTCTTTTTTCACGATATTTTAGAAAATGGACCTCATTCACCTTGGTTAGATTGGTTTAAGATTGAAGATTGGCCTTTAGCACCTTACACTGGTGAACTACCTGCAAATTATCAAGGTTGGGATGGAAACCGAGCTTTACCCGTATTTAATCACGATAATCCCGAAGTAAGGGAATATATTCTGGAAATTGCCGAATATTGGCTAAAATTCGGTATTGATGGTTGGCGTTTAGATGTTCCCTTCGAGATTAGAACTCCTGGTTTTTGGCAAGAATTTCGGGAAAGAGTCAAAGCTATTAACAGTGATGCTTACATTGTTGGTGAAGTTTGGACAGATGCTCGTCAATGGCTCGATGGTAGCCAATTTGACGGTGTAATGAATTATTTATTTACTGCACCAACTATTGCTTTTACAGCAGGCGATCGCGTTGTTCTTGAACAAGTAAAAGACCGTTCCTATTATCCATATCCGGCTTTATCTGCTGCTGAATACGCTGAAAAAATTCAAGAAGTATTGCAACTTTATCCTTGGGAAATTCAACTGACTCAATTGAATTTACTCGCATCCCATGATACAGCGCGGTTACTTACTATTGCGGATGGAGATCAAAAAAGCGTGGAATTAGCAACTTTACTTTTACTCACTTTTCCCGGTGCGCCCAGTATATACTACGGTGATGAAGTTGGTTTAGCGGGTGCGCTCGACCCAGATTCGCGACGTGGTTTTCCCCTAGAAGCCTCTTGGAATAAGGAAATATTCAAAATTCACCGCGAGTTGATTGCTTTGCGTCACGCTTACCCTTGCTTACGAACTGGTGATTATAAAGTATTATTTGCCGAACGAGAAGTATACGTATTTTCCCGGACTTTAGAACAAGAAAAATTAATTGTGGCGATTAACGTTGGTACTTCTTCAGAGATAGTGAATGTAGATATTAGTAAATTGCGATCGTCGCAACCTAACAAGCTTTTATATGCTAGTGATCATGTGGAATGGAAAAATCAAGGGGATGCAGGATTATCGTTGAATATTCCTCCACGCAGCGGATGTGTGATTAATTAATAATTATCTTTCACGTCATACATCTTAATAGAGACGTTGCAGTGCAACGTCTCCGTATCTTTAATTCAACAATTATTTATCTAGAAACCAGGTTTGTGCCTACTTTATTGTCAATTATTCAATATCCTGCAATAATGGCGGGCATTAGAACCGAGTCAATTACATGAATTACGCCATTATCTGCTAAAATGTCTTTCTCAACAACATTCGCATCATTTAACTTTACTTTTCCTGACTGTGATTCAACCGCTAAAATTGACCCTTCAACAGTGGGTACTTCGTCAATCTGAGCTAAATCATCGGAGCGAATATCCCCAAATGCAACATGATAAGTTAAAATTTTCTTCAATTTAGGGATATCTTGTAACAAGGATTCTATTGTACCTTCCGGTAACTTAGCAAAAGCTTCATCAGTCGGTGCAAAAACAGTATGTGGATCTGAAGTAGTAAGAAAATCCTTTAAACCTGCTGCTTCCAAAGCTTGAATTAAAGTCTCAAATTTGTCTGCATTAGTAGCAGTTTCAACAAGGTTTGCCATAATTACCAATCAACAATCAACAATCAACAATTATCGATGAATAATCAAAAATTGATAATCAACCTTTGGCATATTCCTCCTATAGGAGTTGGTTAATAGTTGACTGTCAACTAACCTTTAACCTTTAACCTTTAACCTTTAACCTTTAACCTTTAACCTTTAACCTTTAACTTTTAACCTTTAACCTTTAACCTTTAACCTTTAACCTTTAACCTTTAACCTTTAACCTTTAACCTTTAACCTTTAACCTTTAACCTTTAACCTTTAACC
>JBHJOU010000971.1:0-9418 GCA_050329355.1 Rivularia sp. (in: cyanobacteria) | reverse complement strand
CAGTTGAGTCCAATACACTAAAACCTCACCCCCTTCCCCTCTCCTTATTAAGGAGAGGGGTGCCCGGAGGGCGGGGTGAGGTAAAATTTGTATTCCACTCAAGTGAAAACCGCTATATTAGGATAGAGGTGTAGTTAACAGTTATCAGTTATCAGTTATCAGTTGTAGGTTGGGTTAGACGCACGAACAATAACGGTTTTTAGGATAGATTAAAATTGCGTCGTAACCCAACATCTTCATTTTTAGTATTCATAATATCTCGATTTATCCATAAAGTTAATGTTGAGTTACGACACGATATTCAATATTCTCGTTATTTTCCAAATTTGTTTTCGTGTCTAACCCAACCTACAAATTATATACAAATAAAACAATACAAAAAACCCAGTTTTTACAAAAAACCGGGCTGATAAATCCTCAAAAATTACCTAATTTATAATTCCAAACACCACTTACGAAAATCATCACCGCGTACTTCAAAATTAGCATACTGATCAAAACTGGCACAAGCTGGTGAAAGTAAAACTACAGTTGCATCATGCTGCTTTGCTAATTTAAACCCATGAGTAACAGCTTTTTGCATTGTTCCTACATCTTCGTAGTTGGAATATCCTTCCTCTTGCAAACGTTTGGCAAACATCGGTGCTGCATCCCCGATTAATAATACTGCTGCGGCTTTCTCTTTAATTTTATTTATCCAAGGTTTATCTTCACCTTCTTTTGCAGCACCCCCAGCAATCAAAATTACCGGACTTTTAACCGATGCTAAACCGACTTCAGCAGCGTCGTAATTTGTGGCTTTACTATCATTAATAAAGTCAATTCCTTCGTAACTACGAATATGCTCTAAACGATGGGGTACTCCCGCAAATTCACTGATAGCTTGATGAATTGCTTGTTTTTCAATTCCCGCTAACCTTGCTGCTGCAATTGATAACAACAGGTTTTGTAAATTGTGTTCTCCCACCATTCGCAAAGCGGAAACTGGCATAATTTTTTGGTCTTCTTGCAAAGATGCGATGTGTTGCGTCTCTACAACCCAACCATCTTGAATATAAAAACCTTTACCATTGATTAATTTCTCTTTACCCTTAATACTCGTCCAATAAGCATCTTGCCAATCAGTTTCACCCATCTTTCTTAAGTATGGATCATCACCGTTGAAAATTTGCATTTGAGAACTACGTAATAATTGCGCTTTAATATTGTAGTAGTTTTCTACAGTTTTATGACGCGCTAAATGGTCTGGGGTTAAAGTCGTCCAAATACCGATTTTGGGAGAAATTGAGCTTGAAGATTCAATTTGGTAACTGCTGAATTCGGCAATTATCCAATCTAAAAGAGGAGGGGGGGAAGTTTCTTCTTCATCTCCTTGTCCCCTTGTCCCCTTGTCCCCTTGTTCTTGATCAAGGGCAATCTCAGTAGCGGCAAGACCAATATTACCGCAGGTAGGAGCGTGAAAACCCGCAGTCTTAAATATTGCCCCTATTAACGATGTTACAGTAGTTTTACCGTTGGTGCCGGTAACTGCTATCCAGGGAATAGAACGTAAATTGCGCCATGCAAATTCCATTTCCCCAATAGTGTCAATTCCTTTTTCCCGTGCTTTGATTAATACTGGAATATCCCAAGGTACACCGGGACTAACTACGATTAATTTCGGTAATTCGGTGTCGTTGAGTTCCAGGGAATACCCTAATTTAACTGTAATTCCCTCGACAGCAAGCTGTTGTTGTTGTTGGAGGAGGTTAGGGGAGGTATTAGTATCACCAATTTCCACCTCCCAACCTTCTCGATTCAACAATCTCGCCGCAGCAACACCGGACTTTCCCAATCCTATGACATGAGCTTTAGGCATAGACTGTAAGCAGAAATCCCTGGTTAAGCAACTTTATACTAACGTTTCTTGGCATAATTTACACCATGTTTTGTTGATTTTTACTACAGATTTTTTACAATTGCCCCAAAATCAGCTAACACACGAGCGTGGTTACGTAACAACCCTAGTAAATACAGGCGATTTCGTTTAATATCCGGATTGTCATCCATTACTAACACGCTTTCTGCCCCGTCGAAAAAACTGCTGACGGTAGGTGCTATTTCTGTTAATCCTGCTATCAGTTGTTGGTAGTTACGAGTACGTTGTGCGGCTTGGGTTTGCGGTACTAGATTCAGGACTGCATGATAAAATGATTCTTCGGATGATTTTTGAAATAACTCTTTTTGGACTAAGTTGCCCGGATCGAGTTGTTGAGTATCTAAATCACCTTGTGCTGCTAACCGAGTAGAACGGTTGACAGTTTCATAGATTTTATCTAAATCGCCATTGTTGCGAATTTCTTGTAAAAACAAAGCGCGATCGCGAACATCTAACAAATCCTGTAATGCTCGCTCTGTATACTCTGGGTCATTTTCTCCCAATACAGCATTAACTAAGTCGTAGTCAATATCTTTCTCATCTTGTAATAAGGTGCGAATCCGCTGCAAGAAGAAGTCTTCTAAAATGACCAATCTCTCTTTACCTCTTTCCTCCGTGTTAAGAGCGTCTCTGCGGTTTTTATTCCGGTAATCTTCTACCGGGAAAGGAGTATCTTCGTTTACTGTTTCTGCAAGTAATTGCTGTAAATTAATCGATAAATCGCCATCCCAAGTAATATTAACAATAGCAGTTGCCGCTCGACGTAAAGCGAAAGGATCGGAGGAACCTGTGGGTATCATTCCCAAACCGAAAATACTTACCAAAGTATCAATTCTATCGGCTAAAGCTACAACTCTACCTGTTAAACTTTGCGGTAAAATATCATCGGCACCTCTGGGTAAATAATGCTCAAAAATTGCATCAGCTACAACAAGTGGTTCTTGACTTTTCAAAGCGTATTTTTGACCCATAATTCCTTGCAATTCTGGGAATTCATACACCATTGAAGTTACTAAATCGGCTTTACATAATAAAGCTGCTCTTTGAATATATTCTTGTTGCTGGGAATCTAAATTTAATTGTTTTGAAATTTTATTGGCAACAGTACAAATTCGATCAACTTTTTGTCGTAAAGAACCCAAATCTTCTTGAAAAGTAACCGCTTCTAATTGAGATAAAAAGCTTTCTAAAGGTTGCTTAATATCGTTATTGTAGAAATATCTACCGTCAGATAAACGAGCGCGAATTACCCTTTCATTACCTTTAGCAATGATATCTGATTTTTCTGGGTTGCCATTAGAAACCGTAATAAAATAAGGCAATAATTCCTGACTATTTTCAGCTTTAAACACCGGAAAATACTTTTGGTGAGAAACCATTACTGTCGTAATAACTTCTGGTGGTAACTCCAAAAATTCCGGTTCAAAATTACCGATAACTGCCGTCGGATATTCTACTAAATTGGTAACTTCTTCTAATAAATCGGGATAAATTTGAGCATAACCATTTAACTTTTGCGCCGCATTTTGTACCTGTTGAATAATTGTATTAACTCGTGTTTCCACATCTGCAACTACAGAAGCAGAATTCAAAGTATCAAGATAATCAGTAGCTTGAATTATAGTTACATTATCCGGATGTAATACGCGATGTCCTCTAGAAATATTACCGCTTTTTACAACTTGCGAATCATTATCAATTTCTATCGGTAAAACTTTATCATCCAACAAAGCTACCAACCAACGAATCGGACGAGAAAACCTTAAATCCCCATCGCTCCAACGCATCAACCGCTTACCTTCTAACTTAAAAATCCACTCCGGAATCATTTCTGTAAGAATATCAGCAGTAGTGCGTCCTTTGATACTTTTCTTCACAAAAACAAAATCACCTTTATCGGTAGGACGAACTTCCAAAGCCGAAACATCCACACCTTGCTTGTTAGCGAAACCTTCCGCAGCCTTAGTTATTGTACCATCCTTAAAAGCAGCTGTTGCAGGAGGTCCCTTAATTTCTTCTTCCCTATCGGCTTGTTTTTGGGGGAAACCCTTGATTAACACAGCCAACCTGCGAGGAGTACCGTAGACTTCCACCGTATCATAGTCAAGGAAATTTTCCTGTAGAGATAAGGGAATTCGTTGTTTCCATTGCGCGATCGCACCACTCAAAAAGCTTGCAGGTAACTCTTCCGTTCCGACTTCCAATAAAAAATTAGTCATAGTACACAGTTGATTATTAAGGAATGTCCTTCACAATTTCAACAGTTTACCGTGGGTTTTGGTTTAGTTGGGGGGATTGGGGAAGAATATATTTTTTTAAACTTTTTAAACGCAGAGGAGCGCTGAGGTTAGCGCAAAGGAACGCGGAGAATATTACAAATTGTAGGGTGCTGTGACGATGCAGATAATTTTATAGCAAGCGTTACGTATCAGTTAGGTTTTGTTAATTATATTAATATTAAAAGATATGAAATATGATTTTTCTTCTCTACCGCAGCGCATTTGTATAATCGGTACTAGCGGTGCGGGTAAAACAACTTTAGCCCATGAAGTTTCGCATTCGCTGATGATTCCTCATTTCGAGTTAGATTCTTTTTACTGGGAACCGAATTGGATGACAGCATCTGCGAATATATTTCGGTATCGTGTGGAAAAAGCTTTGGTTGGTAGTAGTTGGATTGTTGATGGTAATTACAGCAAAGTACGTGATATCGTTTGGGGAAATGCCGATACTCTTGTTTGGCTGGATTATTCTTTTCCTGTGGTGATTAATCGCGTTTTGCGACGAACTTTTCATCGAATAATGACACAACAACAAGTTTGTAATGGCAATTATGAAACTTGGAAAAAAGCTTTCTCGCGAGATTCTATCATCTTATGGGCGTTGCAAACCTACCACAAACGCAAAAAAGAATATCCGATTTTATTTAATAAACCTGAATATTCGCATCTCAATATAGTGCGGTTATCTTCTCCACAAGCTGCACGAGATTGGTTATTAACTTTGTAAGAACTTACATATTTAGCTGTAAGGTGTATCACAACATGAGTAAATATTATGAGTTTTTGGAAAGTTTAAGTCACTTTCATTTATGATCAAACAATAACGAAATACAAATAATAATCAAAATGATGGGAGCAGTTAGGGTTAAAGTTCAATTAAAAAATGCTATTGATGAAGAGTTAATCAATCGTGGTTTGCTAGCACCAAATTTACTACGTCAAGTAGAAATAACAGGATTGGTAGATACTGGTGCAATTGGGTTGGTTATTCCTCAAGCAGTTGTGGAAGAATTGGGTTTGAGAATTCGGGGACAAAGAATAGCTCAATACGCAAATCGGAGTGAGGAGAGTATAGCATTTACAGGTCCTGTAATTGTCACTTGGGAAGGACGTGAGACGTTAGATGAAGCATTAGTAGTAGGTAATGAGGTATTAATAGGTCAAGTAATTTTAGAAAAGTTAGATTTATTAGTAGATTGCAAAAATCAGCGATTGATACCGAATCCAGAACATCCGGATTATCCAGTGGCAATGATTAAGTACTTATATTAGTGATTCGCTAAAATTAGCCTTAATTACTTACAATATCTCTTCACGCAGCTTCATCAATCAGGTTAATTAAAAAATGTTCTCTAACTCCCCACCTCTAACTTTATTCTCATTCCCGTTATCTTGATTGTTATTTAAATTATCATTCCCATTATGATTACCATTATGATTACCATTATTGTTACCGTTATGATTTAAATTATTACTGAAATTGACATTGATATAAAAATTGATACTAATTAAGCTACCGTTTTTACCGCTAAATAGATAGCCTAAGATTAGTCCTAAAATTAAAGATAATAAAATCATATTATCTCGTTCACAGGTTGAAAAAGTTTGAAAAATATAGCTATTACACAAGTGAAGTTTATTTTATTAATTAATTGAGTAATAAACTGTCCAATACAATCCAACCTGTAAATTATTTTTGAATTACCAATTACCAACTCTAATCACGGATTAACAAGGATTACGCGGATTACACGGATTATAATTACCAATTATAATTACCAATTACCAATTACCTTCCTAATTTATTTTCAATGCCTTCACAACCACCGGGAATAGTTTTTCGGCTTTTTTCACCGCACCAATTGCAACAATAATGACGGTTGGCTTGGGACATTCGTTTGACGTTGGTAAAATTAGCGTTTTCTACTACTGCACCAGTACGTTCCCCAGTTTTATAATTAGGTGGATGTAAGCGGCTACGGGGTGATGCTGTTTCGATGGAACCGTAAAACAATCGAATTCCGTTAAAGTCGGCGCTAGATAAGTTTGCTTCATATAAAATGGTGCGGCAAAAATTCGCTTTCACTAAGTCGCAATGACTTAAATTAACCCGTACTAAATTGGCTTCACTAAAATCCGTCCAGCGCAAATCGGTACCGGAAAGTTTGGCACCGGCAAGCATTACACCCAAGTCTATCACCCGCACTCCCGAAACTAAATCTTCTGCATAACCTCCGCTACCGTCAAGAATCGCTCTACCGAGATGTCCGTCTCGTTTTAGTGGTGTGAGCAATTTGGAACGAGATAAAAAGCGGAGAATTTTGGCTTTACCAACTGCATCAACGCTGCTCAAAATTGCAGCAGTACGTCCTTCTGCAAGCAATCTTTCTTGAGGCCAATCTTCCAAAAATCCTTGTTGATCTAATACTAAATCGGAAATGCCTTGAAAATATGTGTCAATTGTCTGCTGTTGAGTAATATTATTTTGTTGAATAGTTAACAAGTTTTGCTGAATTGTTAAATCTTTCGAGATGATATACTGTCGCCAAGCAACATAAACCGCGATGACGGCGATTAAAATTTGTCCTAAAGCACCAAACCACTCTGCTAAAGTTCCCGAAACATCCCAGTCAATTGTGCCGGGAATGAATTTGAATAAGCCAGCAACTGCGACGATTATACCCAAAAAACCAATAATCAATGCTCGCTGTTGGGGTGTCAGCAAGTCGGTGACTACGTTTTTCAACCAGGGGAATAGTATTATTACAGATAGAGATAAAGTGACTGCGGTTCCGGTAATCCCGACTATTGGAAGATTTATGGCTATTCCTACAACCGTGATAATAGTTGACAATAAAGTAACTAATAATGCTCTTGTCTTCACTGTCAGTGTAGTAGAAGTACTGATAGAAAATGAGGAACGAGCTTGTTGTAAGGCTGCCATATTTTCTTGAGACTGCACCGAAGCTATCGCCGAGTTTAGTAGTTGAGTGTTAAGCCCGTTGGATAACTCGGTTGTATCACCTGCACCTTCAAATTCATCTGGTTGCCATTTGTCTTCAGATGGGGGTTGCAGGTTCGGAGGTTGCGATGAGTGAGAATTAGATTCAATTGACATGATTATATTTTGGCATCAGCAGTTATAAGTTGAACATTGGGAATAATTTCTCCCAGAGTGAGCTTAGCGCAATCATAAAGGTCCTATTTTTTACATTTATATCAAATTCTTTTTTTGAATATTTAGACTTTGATATTTTTTTGTTCGGTGGTAATGCAATTTACTTATTGCTAGTTAAAATATTTTTGGAGATGTTGTATGGTCTAAGTTCAGCTTTTTTTTACTTCATGATAAATGTATTATTTTAGCTATTAACAGTATATTTAGACAAACTTTAACCTACTTTAATTAATGAGTTGAATGAGTTAGATGTATGTATATATAATTACTATTGATATTGTTGTTAACAATTTAAATTATACGCTCAAATAGTTTATTACTTACATATTTTAAGTCGAGATATTGAAATCGAGATACTTTACTTTGTATCGCCTATATATAACTCCATAAGCAATTTATTCAAATCTTGTTGAAAGCAGCTCGATCAAATGTAAGTTCCTACTAAATATAAATTCAATAAATTCAATAAATAAATAAATAAATAATGTAAAGCTGATATATTCCTGCTTGTATGGTATGTCGTAGACAAAATCAAAAATATTTAGTGGCAATTATTATACTACTAAACAGATAAAAATATAAATATATTCAATAAAATAATAAATAAAATAATAAAATAATTAATCAAAAAAAGATGGATACTTGTTAAATAAAATAAAAAGCTGTATTCTAAATAATATGATTTATATGGATGCGATATGGCATTTTGGAGCCGTTTTGTTGCCTCTTTTTTAACTACTTTCTTGATTTTTGGTTGTAGTGACGAGGCAGAATTAACAAGACAGGGCAGCAAAAGAGTAGTGCAAGAAACCAATGTTGCCCAATTGCTGATACAAGCCTCTGAAATTAAGGAAGCTGAGGACTTTTTTATTCGAGGTTCAGAGTTATTAGAAGCTAATCGTTACGAAGACGCGATCGCAGTTTACGAGCAAGTAATTGCAATTATACCCGATAACGCAGAAGCTTGGATTAACAGGGGAAATGCTTTATTCTCTTTAGAGCGACATGGACAAGCGTTAGATTCTTATGATAGGGCGATCGCGATTCAGCCAAACAAACATGAAGCATGGTACAACCGGGGGAACACTCTATCCGCGATGCAGCTACATCAAGAAGCGATAATATCTTATGACAAAGCCATTGCCATCGAACCGAAAAAATACGAAGCTTGGATTAATCGAGGTATTGCTCTAACCAAATTGCAGCAATATTCCCAAGCTTTAGCTTCTTACGATAAAGCTATTGCGATCGAACCCAATAAGCATCAAGCCTATTACAACAAAGCTTGTACTTATGCTTTGCAAAAAGACACTACAGCAGCAATTAGCAATCTACAAAAAGCAATGAAACTGGTTCCAGGTAAGTATGAAAAACTAGCAAAAACCGACCCAGATTTTGCTAAAGTACGCAACACTGAGCAGTTTCGAGATTTACTTAATTAGAGAATTGGGGTTTGGGGGGGGGATGGGTAATAAGTAATAAGTAATGTGAATTAAAAAAGTCCCTTACTCTAGAAGGGTTTTGAAGCTTGCTTAAATTTCAGATTTTTAATTGATCAACATAATGATAATGGTTTGAGCGCTTAATTCACACAAGACGTAAGTAATAAATTCTTACTTATTATTCCTAACTCCTTGTCCTTTTTTTGAATAAATGTGTATAAAATAAAAATATAAATAAAAATACAATATTGTTTGAATATTTAAATAAGGGATAGAAAATAACTTGTGAAGCTCAGTATGATAAGTTACAATAATATAATTTATTTAAATAGCTATGTATTCTCAAGCAAAATTCATAGATTCAACTATCGATGAATATCTGCAATTTGATTTAGAAAGTATAGTACGTCACGAATATATTGCAGGACAAGTTTATCCTGTACTTAAAGATTCTCATAATTTAAAAATTATTGCTGAGAATCTATTTGCAAGATTACGTACTCAGTTGTACGGTAGTGATTGTCAGGTTTTTACATCTGATATGAAAATAAGAATTGAACCAATAAATGCTTTTTATTATCCAGAAGTATCAGTTGTT